>CAVFIJ010000075.1:0-2813 GCA_963622405.1 Bacteroidaceae bacterium
TTATACAATACTGGTATTGGTATATCAAGATTTTATGTATTTAGATTAAAAAAAAATAAAATAGGAACTATTTTATTTTTACAACTTTTACTTCATATTCACCATTAGGACTTATTACTTTAGCAGTTTCTCCAACCTTTTTACCCATAATGGCAACTGCGATTGGAGATTCATTTGATATTTTGTTTTCAAAAGGATCTGCTTCAGTACTTCCAACAATTGTATAAGTATCTACCTCACCATCTTCTAAATATTCTACATCAACAGTATTACCAATAGATACTTTATCAGTGTCTGCATCTTCAATAACAACTACGTTATTTAGCATATTTGTAAGAACAGTAATTCTATTTTCCACTTCTGCCTGTTCACTTCTAGCAGCATCATATTCAGCATTTTCTGATAAATCTCCTAATGCTCTTGCCTCTTTTAAGGCTTCTATTACTTCTGGCCTTTTTTCAGTTTGAAGATATTCAAGTTCTTTCTTTATATCTTTTAAGCCTTCCTTTGTTACATATATTTCATCTTGTTTTTTTGTCATATTCTCACCTCGTCTAATATCAACTTCACAAAATATTACTACATTCTTTTTGTTTTGTCAATTACTTTTTTTATATTTTTTTCATCATGTAATTAGCCTCAACCTTATATGGTACCTTAATATATACTATTTGTTTTGGATGCCTTACAATATCTATTTCTTTTTTGTCTTCATCAAATATTTTTTCTATTTTAAAGGTAAATTCATCTTTAGGTCCAAATAAGGTAACAGTATCATTTTTTTGAAAGTAATTTCTTTGTTCAAGTTTCATGTATCCATCCTTATAATCTAAAACAATACCAAGAAAATCCTGATTAGTTATTTCCTCTCTTCCATTATAATACTGTGTTCTTTTATCAAAAATACCATCAAAAAATTGAGTAACTGAATCCCTATTTGCACATCTTCTAAGGACCTTCTCATATTCTCCATTATATGTATAATTTTCTTTTTTATTATAATATTCATCTATAACTTTCCTATATACTTTTGTTACAGTTGCAATATAATAGCTAGAACGCATTCTACCTTCTATTTTTAAACTATTTACCCCTAAATCAATTAACTTAGGTATATGATTTATCATTGATAAATCTTTTGTACAAAAAGTAAATGGTCTATCTCCTTTTAAGTACTTATCTTCTTCTTTTAAATCAAAATCCCATCTGCATATTTGACTACAGCCTCCTCGGTTTGAATCCCTATTAGTAAGGTAATTTGAAAGTGTACATCTACCACTATAAGATGCACATATAGCACCATGAATGAATACTTCAAGTTCTATATCTATATTTTCTTTTATATCTTTTATATCTTCATATGAACATTCTCTTGCAAGTACAATTCTACTTACACCTTCTTTTTTAAAAAATTCTATTGCTTCTTTATTTAAACTTGAATTTTGTGTTGATAAGTGTATTTCTAAACTTGTAAGTTTTTTAGCTTTTTCTATTATTATAGGATCACTTACAATAATAGCATCTATCCCTGTTTTATTTAACTCTTTTAAATAATTATCAATATCCTCTAGTTCTTTATTATGTAAAGCACTATTTACTGTTACATATAATTTTTTATTTAATTTATGGGCATAATCTGCGGCTTTTTTTATATCTTCTATTTTAAAATTACTAGCATTTGCCCTTAAATTAAAATCGCCACCAATATATACTGCATCTGCACCATAAAGATATGCTATTTTAAGTCTTTCCATATCTCCTGCGGGTGCTAATAATTCAACTTTCTTCATTTTCTTTTCACCTTGTATATTGTTTCTTTATATAAAAATCCGTATTCAAAAGGAAATTTTGTTTCTTTGTTATTTTTAAAATTAATCAGTACTTCTTTAAAATCGTTAGGTTTTATTAAATAACTATTAAATACGTAATAATCTACATTAAATTTATGATTTAATATATTTAATATATAATTAGAATAAACAGTTGTGCCATTTTTTGTATCTAAAATAGGATATGTTTTTCCTTCTTTATTTATAGTTTTATTTTTTTGTTTACCTTCTAAATCAAAATAATCTAAATAGTTTTTTACTAAATGTCTTCTTGATGTAAACATTGGAATATGTCCAAATACATTTAAAAATAATTTGGCTTTTGATTTTTTTGTTATATCCTCTATTTCATTTTTATTTAATTCTGATGATAAATAAGTATATTTTACTCCTTTATCAAAGTAATAATTAATTGTTCCATAGTTATTTGTAAGATGTTCTTGATTCCATACTAAATCTGTATTTATGTTTAATTTGTTTTTTAAATTTAATATAGCAAGATCATAATAAATAATACCATTTACATTTATTTTGTCTATATCCAATAATAGTTTTTTTAGATGCTCAAGTTCAGAATTATGAATATTTTTATTTACAATTACAAATATTTCCCTTCCTAATTTTTTTACGTTATTTACATCATCTATACTAAATGTATTAGGATAGTTAATACTAAAATCATCTATTGGAAGAAGATATGTATCTACATAAGGCATAACATCTTTAGCTTGTTTTAAATTTTCTATTATTACACTTATTTTCATTATCTCATTCCTTTCTGCTGTATTATATCATCTCTTTTATATATTGTAAATCTTCCTAAAGTATTTTAAAAGAAGACCCTGCATAGTCTTCTTCCATTTATCGATGAAATTTTTTAGTAAAAGTTTTACCTGATAATCTTTTATTTTCTTGGCTGTTATCATCTAATGAATTTAAAGCATGAACTCTATCATTCATAATATTAAAGGTTTCTTGATTTTG
>CAVFIJ010000076.1:0-3388 GCA_963622405.1 Bacteroidaceae bacterium
GTATTATTCTAATGATAACTTCAGCTTCTTCTCATGGTTTTCCAAGTAGAATTAGAAGAAATTTTAATAATTGTTTTGCTTTGGAATTACCTGATAGATCTGATTATATTGATTTGTTTGGTAAGATAGGTAATTTATATCCTGCAGATTTTGTAGGTAGAGGAATTTGTAAAAGTGATCATGTATGTGAATTTCAAACAGCAAATATTTATGAGGGCGACGATGTTATTACTTATTTGAAGGAAGTTGCTGAAAAAATTAATAAAGTATGTACTACCAAGGCACCAAAGATACCAGTGTTACCTGATATGGTAACAATGGATAGTTTACTTCCTAGTTTAGGTAGTCTTGATAATGTGCCTATTGGTATTTCTAAGAATACTTTGAAAGAAAGTTTTTATAATTTTAAAAAGAATAAGCTTAATATTATTGCTTCAGTAGAACTTGAAAATATGATTCCATTTTTAACTTGTTTAGTAAAAATGTTAACTAAAATTAAAAATGTAAAAATTGTATTAGTTGATTTAAAGAAAGTTATGCAAAAATGTATTGATGATGTAACTGGTTATTGTGATGATGCTTTTAGTCATAATTCAGCAAGCATTATGAGTTTTATTGATAAAAATATAATAAATAATAAAGAAAATAATTTGTTATTTGTTATAGTTGGAACTGAAAAAATTATTACTCAGGCCAATAGTGCTGCGATGAAAAATATTGTGGATAAGATAGAAAATATTGACAATGCTAATATTTTGATTGCTGATTCTGTTTATCAGTTAAAGAAAACAATGATGGAGCCATGGTATATTAGAAATAATAAGAATGATGATGGTATTTATGTTGGTGCTGGTGTTTCAGAACAATCTATTATTAGAATTCAATCTACTAAATTATTAAATGCGAAGTTAGGTAATAATTTTGCTTGGAAGATTAATAATGGTAATTTTGAACTATTAAAGGTTATGGAGATGGAAACAAATGAAAAACAGAATAATGATTAGTGTTTATGTTCCTAGTTTAGATGAAACATATGATATGTGGATACCATTTGGCGATAGTCTTGGAAGTATTACTGAGCTTATATGTAAGATGATTTATGAACTTACAGATGGTATATTTAATTATGAACAAGGTTATGCTCTTATTGATCCCGATACAGCCGAACCATATGATTTAAATAAATCATTGAAGGATACAAATATTAGAAATAATAAAAAGGTTATAATTTGGATATAAAAAATGATAGTATGGAGGTAAAAATATGATATGTAATAAGTGTGGTGTGCAAAATGATTCTAATGCAGTGTACTGTTTATCATGCGGAACACCACTTAATGGAAGTGGGTTAGATCAATCTGGTCAAAATAATGTACAAGGGAATGTTTTTCAAAACAATCAAAATGGTTTTAATATGAATAATAATCAAGATGTACTTAATACGAATACGGATAATGGCGCAAGTGATATCATGAGTTTTATGCCTAGTACGGAGCCAGCGGCTCCCGCCGTTGATTTGATGAAACCAATGGATACAAATATAAATAACGCACCTTTACAAGATAATAATACAAATAGTTTTGTAAATAATAATGCACCTATGCAGGATAATAATATGAATGGTTTTATAAATAATGGTGTACCTATGCAAAATAGTAGTAACGAGCAATCTTTTCAAATGAATAATCAAGCTACTAACTTTTCACAGCCTGCTATGAACATTAATCAGCAACCTCAAAATCAAGGTAGTAAAATAAAACCTGCATATATTATAGGTGGCGTTGCAGTTATTTTAGTAATTATTGGAGTTATACTTGCTTTTATGTTTTTTAGAACAAAAACTGTTTCTTGTTCTTTTCACAATAGTTTATCTGATGGACTAAATGTAAATATGACTGTTAATACTAAGTTTAAACATAAAAAAGTAAATAACGTAGAAATGAAAATGGAATATAAACTTTCTTCAGACTACGTAAATTACATTGATACATTATATGAACAACTGGATGAAACATATAAGTCTTATGATGAAAAGGATGGCGTCGATGTTAAAATTAATAAGGATGATAATAAAATAACTATTACTATAACAGCTGATAAAAATGGATTAAAATCTTTAAATGATATAAACTCTAGTGATTTGGACGTTTCATATGATGAATTTATCGAAGAAATGGAAGATGCTAATTTTAGTTGTAAAGTTAAATAATAATAATTCAAGAATAGAATATACTAGTATTTTTGGAACTTGTACTATAAAACAAAAATAAGGAGAAGGTAAAAAAGTTACCTTCTTTTTGAATAATTAAAGACATTTTAAAATAAATTTGTTAAAATATAAATATGGAAAAGAAATTTAAAATGATTGATGAAGGCTTTATATGTGATATATGCTCTTTTAAAGTAGCACCTTTAGGTTATAGTGCAAGAGATCACTGCCCTAGGTGTTTGTCATCTAAACATGTAGATATAAATCCAGGAGATAGAATGGAAAAGTGTGGTGGCATATTAGTTCCGATTGCAACCGAAAAATTTAAGGACACTTATAAAATTATATATAGATGTAATAAGTGCCATAAAATTAGAAAAAATATTATGGCTAAAGATGATAATATAGAAAAAATTATTGATATTATGAGTCATCCAGTAAGTTTTTAAAAGAAAGAGAGAGAATATTATGGCTAAGAAAAAGGTAGATAAAAAAGCAAAAGTTTTGATAACGGTTATTTCTATGTTTTTTGTTATAATGATTTTTTTATGTATTATGCTTTATAATAACACTAAACAAGAAGATATATTGAAAGATGATATATATAAAATATTAAATAGTGATATTACTTCATATACATATGATAACACTACTAAAACTATAGGTGATTATGCAAAGGTAGAAAAATATATTAAAAAATATATAGCTGAGTATTCTAATGCTGCATCAGAAATTATAGAAATAAAAACCAATAAAACATTCACTTCTATTTTATCAGCTGACAATTATACTAGCGATGGGAAAGAATTTAATAACTCTATTAATTTTATTACAAATACAGAAAATACTATAGATGAAAACATAAAAAAAATGGAAGAAATGAGTAAAAAGAAGAATATAGTAAAATATATAGAAAAGCTGAATTTAAGCGATTATTATGTAGATTTATATAAAGAAATAATGCTTGATACTTCTGTTAAATCAGCTCTTGAAGAGGCATATAACAAAGTGAAAGCAACTTCTACCACTATAAAGAATATTCTTACTATTCAGTCTGATGTTTTAAATTTACTTAAAAATAATAAAGATAACTGGGATGTTAAAGATGGGAAAATAGTCTTTAAAAAATCTGATCTTTTGGCTCAATATAATGATTTAGTAAATAAGATACAAAAATAG
>CAVFIJ010000077.1:0-3856 GCA_963622405.1 Bacteroidaceae bacterium
AGGCAAACAAACGTTAGATATGAGGTATGAAACAAAAAATAAAAAGGCTTTAGCCTTTTTATTTAACAATTCTAAATCAATTATTTATTATATCTTGATCCATTTAATTGTTCTTGTCCCATTTGTACAAGTCTTTTTGTGATTTCTCCACCTACTGAACCATTAGCTCTACTTGTGGCATCTGGACCCATGTTTACACCTAGTTCAGATGCTATTTCATATTTCATTTGTTCAATAGCTTTTTTAGCACCAGGTACAACTAATTTATTAGTCTTGTTATTCATGATTTTCACCTCCTGTACATTTTTATATTGTGCAAGAGTGAAATAATAATACATTTTTTTTACTGGTAATTTTTGTTAAAGAATCTCATTAAATTTTTGAGGATGTAAATTTTCTATTACTTGAATATTATTTACAGCTTCATTTATTAATGCATTATAGTCTAAATCTTTTTCATACTGGATACAATTTGATAGTTTTGGGTTTATAACTGGATGTTTTGGTACAAAGATGGTACAGCAATCTTCATATGGAAGAATGCTTGTATCATATGTTCCTATTTTTTCAGATATTTTAATTATTTCTAATTTATCTAAACACGCCACTGGTCTTATTACTGGCATGTTTGTTACTTCATTTATACATGACATACTAGTTAATGTTTGGCTAGCGACTTGGCCTATACTTTCTCCATTTATAATTATTTTGGCATTTATTTTTTTGGCATATTCTTCAGCAATTCTGTACATCATTCTTCGCATTATGGTTATTATATAAGTATCGGGGCAATTTTTATATATTTCTGTTTGTATTTTTGTAAATGGAACTATATGTAATTTTATACATCCTGAATATTCATTTAATATATCTGCAAGGGCAATTACTTTATTTTTTGCTTCTATAGATGTATGAGGTGGTGAGTCAAAATATAAACATTCTATATCAACGCCTCTTTTCATGGCAAGATATCCCGCAACTGGGGAATCAATTCCACCTGATAGCATAAGTAATCCTTTACCTTGTACACCTACTGGATAACCTCCACTTGCTTTTATTTCATTTGTATATACAAAGGTGCCATTGTTTCTTATTTCTATTTTAACAATGATGTCTGGTCTATGAACATCTACTTTTAATTTTGTATTTTTTAAAATTAGTGCTCCTATTTTTTTACTAAATTCCATTGAATGGATAGGATATGTTTTATCAGCTCTTTTTGTTTCTACTTTAAAAGTTTTTTGAGTAGTATCAATTATTTCCATTATTTTAGAAAAAACATCATTTATATCATTAGTATCTGCTTTATGGCATATTACTATACTATGTATACCAAAAACTTTTTTTAATTTTTCTGCGACTTTTTTAGCATTATTGCATTCTATAAACATGCGTACTCTATCTTTTCTTATTATAATTTCTTCTTCTTTTAAAAGTTTTTTTATATTTTTTTCTAAAACATTTATAAATAACTTTCTATTATCTTTTTTTGTTGTTAGTTCTCCATATTTTATTAATATTAATCCATTCATATTTTACTCCTTTTAAAAAGCGATTACTCGCTTTCTTTTAGATTTTCTAAGATACTTTCAATTTTATTACCATATTCAATAGATTTATCATAAATAAAGTTTAATTCTGGTATTTGTCTTATATCTACTCTTTCTCTTAATTCATGTCTTATAAATCCTGCGGCACTTTCTAAAGCTTTAGTTGTTTCTTCTATTTTGTTTTGATCTAAGACAGTAAAGTAAACTTTAGCATAGCTTAAATCATTTGAAACTTTAACATCAGTTATAGTAACAAATTTAATGTCATTATTTTTAACTTCGGTTTCTATTATATAACTTATTTGTTCTATTAAAGCATCTGATACTCTTTCACTTTTTATGCTCATAATCTCACCTCTATTTTTATACATTATACCATACTTTTTTTATAAACATAAGACTACTGAATTAATTTAGTAATAATGCTATTTTTTGGTTTTGTTCTTTTAGATTTTTAATTGTTTGTTCTAACTCTTCTAATATTTTTATTATTTCTACATTTTTCATTATATAAATCTCCCTTCTTTAAAATTGCTTGTTATTATACTAATGCTTTTTATAAAAGTCAAACTATAGTTTAAAATTACAAATTAAAAATTTGTTTCACAAAGGAAACAAACTTCTATGCGGCTTTTATTTTTGCAACATATGCATTTACCTGTGCTGACCAAGTACTGCTTTCTGCATATTTTGGTCCAATTTCTTCAGGTGTATTTAAGCCTAGAGAGAAATAGTTTTTATTTAAGTTATTCATAAATGCTTTAATTCCCTCTTCTAATGTAGCAAAACTAGCATAACTTCCACCATTACATCCGCCAGAGCCTTTCATGCCTCCAACGTTATTACATTGTTTTAATAATGTACTGCATTCCCATTCACAGCCTGTTTCATGCATTACTATTGCGACTGCGACATAGGGGTCAATACCAAGTTCCATTGCATAGGATGCAAAGGTATATCCTTGTCCAGCAATGGTAGAATGAAGTGTTCTATTTAGTTTTTCAGCAAGTTCATCTAATGTCATATTATCATAAACTTTTTCTTCTTCATAAGAACCTTCAGCTATACTTAGTTCTACTACTGGTGTGGATGATACATTTTCACTAATGTTCATATTTTCAATACGAGTTTGTTCATCGTATGTTGCATATGCAATATCAAGTGATAATTTGTTATCTTCCAAAATTTTGTTCTCGCTAATATATTTGTTGTTATCAAAAAGTGTATATATAATACTACTAAATGATAAGACAAATAAAATTACTATGGTCATGGCCACACTAATGGCCTTAACCGACCCTGCTGTTTTCATAATTCACCCTCTCTTGCTTCATAGAAAACAGGTTATATTCTAGCATACTAAATAAATTGTGTCAAATTCTAGAATTTTAGTATGTTAGTAATATTATATGCCGAAGGTGAGAGTTTATACATAGTGCATAACTAACTATTAAAATTATATTACTGCAATTCAGCAATATAAATTGTTTGTGTTGTTTCATCATTTTTTGTACAAGTGATTAAGGTTAGAGTAGTTTTATTTTTATTTCTATATATTGTAACATCTCCATCTTTTGTATCTGTATAAATATTTACTATTTTATAAATATATGTTTTTCCTTTATATACGACTGCCGCAATATCATCATTTGCTAATTGATAAAGATTTTTAAAATAACCTATATGGCTTGAACCACTATGAGCAATAAGTATAGTGTTACCATTTTTTTCATCAGGGTAGTTAGATACATCTAATAAGGTAACGTTGTACTTAATATTATTATACTGATTATCTTTATCATAAAATCCTTGTTCTAAGCCAATTTTATCTATTTTTAAGATACCTAAATATGTGCCATCTTCACCCTCTGATACAGTTGTTTCTACTTCGCTTTCAGCGATTTCTTGTGGTGTATTATCCACAACCTCACCATTTATATCAGAATAAAGAGAGATGCTTACTTTATCATAAGCAAGTTCTTTTTTTCCAGCAATATAATCATATGAAATAAGTATAATGCCTGATATAACTAAAAATACACTTATGATTGCGACTGCTTTGTTACTTAGTTTTTTCATGTTATGGCCTCTTTTCATGTGCATTATAACAAAAATAAAGCATTATGTCTATGCTCTATTTTCTACATACTTTTTATTATTAAGTATTGGTTTTTTCACTAATGTCTTGCCTCGTGATTCATGTTCTACCTGATTGTTAATTTTATTAATATATCTTCTTTCGTTTATTTTGATAATAAAACTGCCAAGTTCATCATGGGCATATGCTTTAACTGCTTCCTCTACAA
>CAVFIJ010000078.1:0-3643 GCA_963622405.1 Bacteroidaceae bacterium
GTAATTGGGTAGTAAAAACTTCAGTGTGCTTACAGCATATAATACAAGCCCTGTAATTCTAGTGCAGGGTGGTTGATAATTAAACGGAAAAAGTTAAAATGTCTGTGTAAATGTCAAAAGAGTTGATTATGATGCATTAATTTCCAAAACTTGTCGAAATATTGTAGTTTTGGAAAAATATTTCCAAAACTTGACTTTTAGTAAAAAAAGTATATAATTATCTTAGAGGTGAAAACTATGATAAACAGAAAAGAATATCTTAATGAATTAATAAGATGGAAAGATCAAGATCTAATCAAAGTAGTAACTGGTATAAGACGTTGTGGAAAATCTACGTTATTTGAATTATATATAGATTATTTAAAAAAAGAGGGAGTTAAATCTAGTCAAATAATCCATATAAATTTAGAAGATGCTGATTATGATTTTAAAGATTATAAGGAATTATATGGTTATATTAGCAAGAAATTAAACAATGATGAAAACTATTATGTATTTTTGGATGAAGTACAAAATGTTCCTGAGTTTCAAAAAGCTGTTGATAGTTTATATATAAAAAAGAATGTTGATGTTTATATTACTGGATCAAATGCATATTTATTATCTGGAGAATTAGCTACATTATTATCTGGTAGATATATAGAAATAAAAATGTTACCATTATCATTTAGTGAATATATAACAGCATTTGATACTGATAATTATCAACAATTATTTTTAGATTATATGAGAAATGGTGGAATGCCTGGAAATATAAATATTTTAAAAGCAAATGCAAATGATTTAGATAAATATTTAGATGGAATATTTTCAACAATAGTATATAAAGATATTATGGCTAGAAATAATATATCAGATAAAATGTTATTAGAAAGTGTAATAAAATTCATATTTGATAGTGTTGGTAGTCCAATATCTACAAAGAGAATAAGTGATACATTGACTAGTAAAGGTTTATCTACAAGTAATCATACTGTAGAGAATTATATAACAGCATTTTTAGAAAGTTTTTTAATATATAAAGCAGAGAGATTTGATGTTAAAGGTAAAAACTTATTAGCAAGGGATTATAAATATTATGCAGTTGATTCTGGATTAAGAAGCTATTTACTTGGAAAAAAAGCAGACAGTGATATGGGACATATATTAGAAAATATAGTATATTTAGAATTATTTAGAAGAGGATATAAAGTATATGTCGGAAAAGTGGACGATTTAGAAGTTGACTTTGTAGCAGAAAATAGAGATGGATTAAAATATTATCAAGTTGCTTTATCAGTTAGAGATGAAAATGTTCTTGAACGAGAATTAAAATCTCTTCAAAAAACAGGAGATCATTATCCTAAAATATTATTAACTTTAGATATGGATCTTGAAGCTGATTATGATGGAATAACAAAAATAAATGTTGTTGATTGGTTATTAAAAGGGGAATAAATAACTGAAAATAAAAAACTGATGAATAATTTCTACCCATCAGCTGCCCATCAAATGTTAATAAATTTGATATAAATTTGTTAAATTTTATTAAACTTTAATTATAAAATATGCCGATATTTTAAGGGATTCGTATGAATCTCTTTTTTGATTAAATCGCCCCCTGAAATCCCGTCAGAAATGGCGGGATACTTTGTTTATAAGGACTTTAAGTCATTTGATATATGTATTAGGTACCCAAATAGGTACCCATTTTAATTTAGCTTGTCTATAATATTAATTATTTCGTTTAGTTGATTTTTAAATAGATGGGAATAAGTATTTAATGTCTCATCTATTTTTGTGTGTCCTAAATACTTTGCTACAACATTTATAGTAGCACCACTATTAATTAAAAGTGATGCACAACTATGTCTAAAATCGTGTATTCTAATTTGTTTTAATTTTGCTTTTTGATTAACAAAAGCAAAACGAGTATTTGACAACTACACTGAAAAATGACGTAATTCCAGTGTAATTGTCAAAGAAAGAAAAGGGATTAATATGAAAAAAGAGGAGAAAATTAATTATAAAATTGATAGTAATGTTCTTAAAAATTATGTAGAAGCCATTAATTCAATAAAAGAACCTATGAATCAAATTAAGGAACAACTTAATCAACTGTCAAAACCAATGAAAGAACTAAGTAAATCAATTAAACCAATTCGGGAAGAACTAAAAAACATTAATACTATGTCTAATGTAATTAAGGAACTATCGATTAAATATCCAAATAAGCAAGCAAAAATACTTACAGATACTATAAGACAAATAATGAATATCAATAATGGAATGCTTTCTACAAGAATGATAGAGCCATTAAATATAAGTAGACAATATCTCTCAATTATGGAAAATAATAATGATATTGAAAAAGTTTCAAGAGGTATTTATCTTTCGCCAAGTGCTTTTGAAGATAGTTATTTTTCCTTTCAACAAAAATATAAAAAAGCTATTTTCTCACATATGAATGCTCTATATTTTTATGGTATGACTGAAGAATTCCCATATAATTATACAGTAACAGTGCCTCAGAGTTATCATGTTGATACTGTAAATGAAAAATGTAATGTATTTTATGTGTCAGATGATATATATGAACTTGGAATTGTCGAAATAGAAACTCCAAATGGAAATAAAGTAAGAGCTTATGATATAGAGAGATGTATTTGTGATATCGTAAGATCAAAAGGTAGAATGGACTTAGAACAAGTTAAAAAGACAATTAAGCAATATATGCAATGTAAAGATAAGGATATGGTAAAACTATCTGAGTATTCAAAGAAAATGGGAATAAACAAAAAAGTAATGGAAATGGTAGAAGGATATTATGAGTAATTCTGCACAAGCTGTTAAAGATAAATTAAAAAATATTTCAAGAGAGAAAAATGTAGATTTTAATTTTGTGATGAGATTTTATATGTACGATAGATTTATTGAACGTTTATCAAAAAGCAAATATAATGATAATTTTATATTAAAAGGTGACTTTTATTTAAGCAAATTGTTTGGACTTGATAATAGAAGTACTATGGATATAGATACTGCAATAAGAAAGACAGAATTTACTGAAGAAAACCTTATTAAAATGATAAATGAAATTATTAATATTGACGTAGGAGATAATGTAACATTTAAGATTGAAAAAAGTGAACCTATTCGAGATGATGATGAATATGGTGGATTAAGAATTACTATTTAGTTTATGCTCGAAAATATTAAAGATAAATTTCATATTGATTTGGCAACTGGAGATTCAATATATCCAAGACTAGATAATTATAGATATGAATCTTTAATAGGAAATGAAGTTTATAAGGTTTGGTCATACAATCTTGAAACAATTCTTGCTGAGAAAATAGAAACAATTCTTAGCAAACTTGAAATAAGTAGTAGAATGAAAGATTATTACGATATTTACTTAATATACAAATTTAAGTTTGATAAGATAAATAAAGAAAAGTTTAGAGGTGCTGTTGAAAAAACTTTTAGAAAAAGAGGATTTGATGCTGATTTAATAACAAATTTTAATATCATAAAGGGAAGCAATGTTTTAAAAGACAAATGGATTAGCTACTCTAGAAAAAATAGTTATGCTAGTAATATTAAGTTTGATGAAACCTTAAAATGCCTAGAACAATTTATTGATATAATTATTCCAGTAGTG
>CAVFIJ010000079.1:0-10734 GCA_963622405.1 Bacteroidaceae bacterium
AAATTATATAATATATTATTTTTATCATTAAAAATAAAAGTATCATATTCATCTCTTTCATGAGCATAATCATCAATCAAACTTTTTTCTTTATTCGTAAACTTATCCAAAAGTTTTTTATTAAAATTCTTAATATAACTTTCAAACTTTTTAATATTTTTTAAATACAAATGTCTAATACATAACTCTATATGTAATGTAAGTTTAGGGCACTCCCAGTATATATTATAAAAAGCTTCCTTTAATTTTTTATTAGACAAATCATCTTTATAAGTAAAAAGCTCTTTCATGTACCTAAAAACAGGACTTGTATATTTAAAATCGTTAATACTAAGATTAATACCCACAAGCTTAAAAACATATATAACTTTTAAAATATTTTTATTTAAATAATCTAAATCATCATTCTCGCTTTTATAATTAGCTAAATTATAAACTATTTTATCAATACCAAGTTTTTCATAAGAAGTATTTAAATTAGTGGTATAAAGCAAAGCTTTAGAAAACACATCTATGCTTCGCTTTTTTTCACTAAAATCATTAAACTTAAGTTTTTCATACATAAGACACCTATCTTTTAATTCTAGATAAATCTCATCTTGTATATTTTCGTACTTTTTTACTTCTTTAGATAATTCATCATTAAACTTTAAAGTATTTTTCTCGTTATTAGAAGGCATACTATCAAGTATTTCCATACTAATTTTCATATCTTTTTCTAGTTTTTCTAACATCTAACCATCTGCTTTCTTGCTTTTAAGTGTTTTTAAAAACTCTTCTAATTTTTTATAACATTTAATTAATTCTTCTGTTTTAATATCTTTTAAATTCATATACCTCACCTATTTAATTATAACATAAGTTTCACTATCACCTATAAAAATATCTCCATCATATAAACTAAATACAAATTTATAAGTACCACTTCTAAGTGAACTTTTTAAATATAAAGTTTTCTTACTATTAGTATTAGGATCATCAATAAACATATAATCATTATCATCCCCTATTTTATCTAACCTATTAGTAATAAAATCATCAAGACTTACTTTCTCATAATCAGTATCATAAACATCATTATAAAGTCTTCTATATAATGATACTCTAATATTGGGATTATCTAAATTAGAAGAATAACCAGTATCAAAATTTAAGGCATTATTACCACTACTATTTAAACCATCAGTCATTGAAATTATAACCTCATCATCTGGAAGCTTAACATTAAGACCATATACACTATCAACGATATTAAAATCAATATTAATAGCCGAGTCTGCACTGTTACCATAATAAATTCCATCAGAAGAACCAAATGCTTCCACGACAAACTTATATGCTCCACTAGATAAATTTAAATTTTCTGTATTAACTTTAATCTTACCATACCAGTTAGCAACTTTATCAGTAACCGCAATACGCACACTACCATCCATTCTAGGATAATATGTTTTATTATTATATTCATAACTAAGACCAAGTAAACTACTGTTATTTAACTTATTTCCCTTACTATCATAAATAGAAATTTTAACACCCATCTTCTTATTAAAATAAGTAGTATCTGTTATAGGTAAAGAACCTACTATTGGCTGTGAAAAATTAGCAGTTAAGGTTAAAGATGGCATATCTCCTAAATAAACATTTTCAGATGATATAGCACCAGTAAGTCCAATTTCTGCCTTACTATTATCATATAAATTATAAGTAAGAGATGAATGCTGAATACCAAGAACACTATTTAAAGTTTGATCATTACCATTCCTAAGCTCAAGTAATAACTTTTTATTATTAACATCACCAGATATATCTGTATCCTCAAATGAAACATTAAATATAAACTCTTCATCAACATATCCCGACTTATAATATTTACTATTATTTAAAGACTCATCAAAAGTATTAGAAGAACTAGTAGAACCCATCGCAATAAATTTACTTAACTTATAAGAACATTCACCATAATTATCATATTCAGAAGAAGCATTCGAAACATCTTCCTCTTTAATAACATAATAGTAATATTTCTTGCTAGCCAAATCAATCATTGTAATCTTCGTATTTAAAGGAAATACATAATCGGAAACTAAAGCGTGATAATAACCATTTTGATAATATTGTTTATTAGAACTCATATACAAAGAATAATATGCACTAAAATTAGACTTATTAGTAATATTTGTTGCAGTAGATGCAAAAAGGTCATATTTCTCTCCAGCCGTCATAGCACCCTCATAATCATTATCACTATATAAAGCTGAATTAAGAGTAATATTAATATTAATACGCGTAACTTCATTATTAAGATCATCAATAGGTTTAATAACAAGTAATGAAATAACCGCAGTACCTATTTCTTTTTGTTCCGTTATATTCTTAGAATGATATAAATAGAACAAAAATGAAGGCACAATCGAAGAATTTTCCGATACATAATCTCTAGTACCATCAATAGGAGTAGAAGAATCAGTTAAAAAACTAGTTTGACCCTTAGTAATAAACCCAGTATTAGAACTTTCCATAGAAAGAGCCATCTTACTATCAGCCGTTCCACTATTATTTACTCTTTCAATAGATGATGGAGAAACAAGTTCAAAACCTTCTTCTAAATTTTGATAATTAAAACCAATAATTTCATATGTTGTATTGGCACTAGCCGATGTGTTTAAAGGTAATTCATAAGTACCAAGCGTTGAATACTTAGATGCTGTAAGACTAAAATCATAAGTAGTAACTTTCTCACCAATTACCCACATATAATAACTAGCATCACTAGGAGTAGGCTCAATATAACGTGCCTCAATCACTCCCTCATTGTCTTCATTCTCATAATTAGAATAAAAACCATCAACTTCTATATCATGATTAGTATTATGTTTACCAAGAACATAACTACCAGCTGTAAAAGTATAAAACTCTCCAGAACTAACAGTATCGCCACTACTATACTTATTATCATAAAATGCCGTATAAACTTTACCATTACGGTCAAGTTGATACATACCAAAGAAAGTCATCCCACTAACATTACCATAGCTAGTTACAGCCTCATTAGTAGCAACATTTAAATTCTTATTTTCAAGCATATAAACTCTATTATTAACATTCTTAGTAATTGTATTACCATTAATTTTTACACTTGCCTTTTCTTCATTAGCACCCGTAATTTTTAAACTAGAAAACTTTTCTAATAAATTCGATCCATTTTGTAAAAATAATGTACTATTATTTGCAAGCTTTAACTCGCCAATTCTACTTAAACTAAATTTTGTACTAGAATATTCATTCGTTCTATCCGTAGTTCCTTCTAATTTAATAGCCGAATTTTTAATAGTAACAATGTCTGTTCTTTGAATAGAAACATTTTCTTTGTAATTATCAAAAGTACCATAATTACTAATATTAATATAACTATAACCCTTTGTACTAGAAGCATTACCACTACCAAAAATAGAACCCAAAATATCAAAATTATTATAATTAGAAGCATCAATATTAATAGTAATACCAACAGTAACACTTATAAATGAATAATCATAATTAGCATCACCAGAAGCATTAGCCTCTCCTCCGCCAAATACAGTTCCACCAATTTCAATATCAGTCTTAACATAGTCACTAACATTAGCACCTATATTAACAATAGCCTTACCATATAATATAGCAGTATTGGCACCACCATAAACATTACCGTTAATTGTAGCACCTGCTATATTAACAGTACTAATAGAAGATGAACTATCCTTACTTCCCGTATTAGCAGCATTACCACCACCAAACACATGATTATCTATAGTAGAAGAATTATCAATAGTTAATGTAGTATTACCAAGTACAGTTGCACTCTTACCATTTCCACCAGCATATGCACTACCTTTTATAGATGCATTAGATAAATATACTACAGTGTTTCCTTCTACAGTTCCTAAATTACCACCACCAAATAAATCATAATCAATACTTGAATTCAAAAAATTAACCTTAGTATTGTAAGTAACAGAAGCATTATTTCCTCCACCATAAAACTTACCAGTCATAGTAATTCCATCTACATAAACATCTGTATAATCTACATCAGCGTTATTACCTCCACCATATATATTATTATAAGTTCCACCTTGTAACTTAATATTTGTCTTTTCAGTCTTACCACCATTATTATTACCACCATAAATATTATCTGCAGTCAAATTAGTAGGACTAGATGCAGTAACATTACTAGTAGATACCGTACCACTTTTGTTACTACCACCAAATACATCTGTTACCTCTCCAGTAACTAAACTAATATTAGTTGTCGTAACTCCAGCTTCATTGCCACCACCATAAATAGTACTTACAAAAGAACCATTTAACTTAACATTAGAAGTAGTAGAGCTAGCCTTATTACCACCACCATAAACAGTGCCTACAGTACCACCATTTAAATCAATATTAGTTTCAGTAGTAACACCACCTTGATTATTACCACCATAAATAGATTCAGTAGTTCCTCCATCAATGACAATATTAGAAATAGGAACATTTCCAAGAGTGTTAGAACCACCATAAATATTTGTTATTGTTCCATTTGTAATATTGATACTTGTATTATCTGTAACATTTGCCTCTTCTCCGCCACCATATATATTAGTTATTGTTCCATTTTGAACATCAATATCAGTTGTAGTCGTATCAGCTTTCTTACCTCCACCATAAAGAGAGCCTATAGTACCACTAGTTACAGTAATACTTGTATCTTTAGTAGAACCCCCAACATTATTTCCACCATATAAATTAGTAGTATCTCCACCAGTTACACTAATATTAGAAGATTCAACATCGCCACTTTCATTACTTCCACCAAATATATTTTGACAAGTACTACCGCTTTGATAAACATAAGTATTCGTAACGGCTGTTTTATTGCCACCGCCATAAACAGAACCTGCAGTACCACCATTTAAATACACTTTAACCGTTCCATTTGGCATTCCAGATGCATCATTACCACCAAAAGCATTATTAACAGTACCATTATTAATAGTCAGTGTTACATCACCAGTAACATATGGCGTATTATCATCATCTCCCTTACCACCACCAAACACATTATTAATATTACCACCATTAACATTAACATTTGTTTTATAAGTACTAAGAGAAGAAGAACTAGCCTTATCATTAACAGTACCATATGCACTACCACCATAAGCAGAACCTGTTAAATTAAGCGTATTGGTGCTGTCGCCAAGATTAACAATAACATTTTGACTTACAGCAGTCGCACTTCCAAGTCCTCCACCAAACACATTATTAACATTACCTTTTAAAATATTTAAAGTAACATCACCATAAAGTACACCATTTTGATTAGAACCACCATAAATTCCGCCAGTAACATTACCACCATTCATATTAATATTAGTTGTTATACTAACATCAGATTCCTTACCAGAACCACTATTATTTCCAGAACCAAAAACAGACCCTATAGTACCACCTAAAATATTAATATTAACAGTACCATCACTAGAAGAATTATAACCTACAGTACCATAATTTCCACTACCATAAACGTTTTTCTTAATTACAGCCTCATCATTAATAACAATAACAGAATTATCTACAGAACCAATAGTTGCATAACTAGTATTACCATTACCAGCACCAAAAACAGAACCACTTTCCGCACCAAATAAAGTACTATTATTTTCTATATATTCATCATTACCAATAGTGGCATTACCACCTATATAAACATAACTACTACCAGTCAAAGTACCATCACTACTAGAACCATCATGTCCATTACTTCCACCAAAAACACTATAATTAACAGTACCACCAGTAACCTGAATTATCCTATTACCATATGTCGTAGAAGTACCAGCACCACCAGTAATCATATCAACTTCTCCGCCAGTCATATAAATCATAACATCATTTTTAGTACCTCTACTACTATCAGTAAGTGGTCCTCCAATTAAATTATAAATATAACCGCCCTCTATTTTTGCCGTCTTAGGAGCATAATGTGTACCAGAATAACGACCTCCAACATATATACCAGTAGTAAGATCGCTTTTACTAGTACCAAAACTACCACTTTTAACAGTAGTATTTAAAGCAGGATTAGTATTATTTGAAGAAGAATATATATTAGCATACCAACTACCAGAAACACAAAAATAAAAATCTAAATTGCTATTATTACCAGTTGCTTTATCATAATCATTACCATATATAGCATTCATTTCTATATAAATAGATGAACTCCTATTAGAATTTCTAGCCCCTGTAGTAGAACTAGCTGAATTATAAAAACCACTTTCTACAATAATATTAAATCTTTTAGGATTATTACTGCTTCCAACATCAGAAGTATTCCAACTATTAGTAGGGTTAGAACCAGCAATAATAGAATCAAAATTCATATAACTGCCACTTTTTTTAATACCTCTACCAATCTTAACATTATAATAATTACCATAAAAAACTGAAGAACTACTAGTACTAGAAGTAGGACCGCTTGTAGATGTACTTTTTCTACTATTAATAGTCATATTCTCTATTCTAAGATCTGCATATGCTTTTACTGCAACAGAAGAAACAGTCCAAGTAGGATTATAATCAGTACCATTATATATACCCGTTAAAGTAAAAGGAACTGAAGAAGATGAACTCCACGTACTTGACATATTCTCATTCATAACCAAAATATTAGTATCCCTTGTTGTTAAATAATAATATTCTGTATCTTCATCAAATAACTCTAAAGAGCCATCACTTTTATAAAACTGAATTAATTCATATAAAGTGCATCCACCACTACTAGAGCAGCTTCCACTTTGAATAACTCCACTATCACTATAATAACCACTAATAGAACTTCCATAATCAACATTAACTTTACGGTAGTAACCAGCCATATTAGTATTACTAGAAAAATTATCATTAATCTCTGTTCCAATTAAAGTAGCAGTTAAAGAAGCCTCATGAAGAGTACCATCATAAGTATAATATGTTGCATTCATATCAAAAGTATCGCTACTAGTTTGTTCATAATAAACCTGACAAGTATTAGTAAAAGTACCAGTATTCCATCCAACATTAGGTGCAGAGCACTGATAAGAACTATGGAAAGTAAAAGAAGAATCATAACAATTAGTACAAGTACCATACGTTGTCTCACCTCTACTCCACCATCCAGAAACAACTGTTTTTGTCGTTATTGTATCGCCTTTATAATACCCTTCAACACTAGGATAATCATATATATAATTAACAGTTTCAACCTTATTCATACCACTAGTCTTCAGCTGACCTATCGCATCATCAAAAGAATTACTACTATTTACATAAGCAACACTACCACTAGTCCAATTAACATAAAAATTAATATTAATATCGTCTACTGTACCATTAGAATAACTAACAGGAACCCTAGCAGTTCTAGTATAATAAGTATCATCATAGCTTACACTGGCACCACTATAATTTGTAATCCACCCATTAAATACCAAATCATCAGGATGATCTGAAAATGGATTATCAATAAGTTCAATATCAATATATCCGTCATTAACAGGATAATATTTATAATAAACATATTTATTTTGTTGTTCATCTAAAGATACATAACCAGTATTTAAACCACTATAATCACTGCCATTATAAGTAATAGTAACCTTAACTAAATTAGTACTGTTATATATATTTTTATCATCACTTGTCGGAAAAGCATCAGAACTATAAGTATAATTCTGACCAGTATAATAGTAAAAATCAGCATCTAACTCATCAATATAAACAGTATCTCCATTTATACCGTTATAAACATTTTCATCGCTTTTATCTCTAAGCACCCCATAAGTGAGAACAATCGAAGAAACAGGGATAATAATAACTAAAAAGATAAGCAAAAAAGAACGCTTATTTAATTTAATCTTTTTAAACATATTATCCCTTCCTCTCTTTATGATGGATTAGTAGTAAATTCTAAGTTATAACTTATATCTCCATAAGAAGCATTATTCTCACAATCAACATCCTGTCCCTCAATCCACATATAAATTCTAAGTTTAGTAATTGATGAACTTATAGTAAGTATTTCTACATTTTGAGTATTGTTTTTTTGTGTATATGCTTTTACATTAACTGTTTTAAATAAATTAGGGTACATACTTGCTTTAGCATTTTGTATAAGTACATTATTATTTGTACTAATATCTGCAATAACCCCATCATATGAAATAGGATTAGCCGAAGTAGTAGATGTATTTATCCCATATGTTTTACTAGCATTACTAACACCATATTCCGTATGAACATCATAATTAGGCTCCCATATCACTGCTTCACTAGCACCCTTTAAGCTCTGAGAACTACCCGCATCATTAGAATAGCCTTCATTTAAAAATGCAACTCTAGTCGCATTTTCTATGCCAGACTGTCTATCTCCTGTATATTCTACTTTAGAATTACTAGATAAGTATAATTTCTTTTCAGAACTTGTTTTAAAAAACAAATCAAATACAATAAATGCACCATCACTATCTTCACCAAAACTACTTGTTTCAAGAGACTTACTAGCCGTTAATATAAAATCTGTCGTTCTGTCATTAGTAGCTTCTCCTTTATATAAATCTAAATAACCACCTGTTATATTACCTCCACTAGAAACAGGATAAACTCTATATGGTATTTGATTTACAGCAGATGGATAACTCTTACTAGCATTCATAATATCTTGAACAGTAATAACTTGCTTCCAATCATACGCATCAGTACTAACTTCAATTCCACCTTCTGCTTGAACATGAACATCAAGAGATTCAATACTTACTACCCTATTTGCTGAAAACCAAGCATACGTTGTTGTAATAAGTAAAATAAAACTAAAGAAAAGGGGAATTATCATAAGTTTTCTTCTTTTTTTATTACTTTTCATCAGCAATATGCTCCTCTCTTATCTCCATACTAAGTTTTATCTCTCCACCAATAATTGCATCAACGCAGTCAGGATCTTCACCCTCTAAATAAATAACAATCGTGAATCTATCCATATCTTTAGGTTTTAATTCTTTTCTTTGTTTTAAAACAGCAATATTCTTTGATTCAAAAGGAACAGTACCTTCTTCATTTTCATTTGTTAAACTATTCTTCTTCGCATATACTGTTTCTTTACCATTATGATATACAATAATTCTAATAGCCTCATCAACATTTTTAATAACATCAAGAATATTAATTTGATACCAATAATCAGTAACCTCTTTACCTTCGTTTGCAATATAAAAAGTATAAGCTATATAATTATCTCCATTATGATCACCATCTTTTTCAGTATCAATATCTTTAGGTAACCATGATTTAGTTATATTATCCATAAAAGGAAGCTCTTTAGCATATAACTTATTTCTAGGTATTTTATATTCATTAGAATCATAAAGAACAATATTATCTTTAAGAGTAAAATTAGGATCCAAAGTTACTGTAAAATTTCCGCCCTTATATATAACCATTAAAACTAAAAACAACGAAAGAAGTAGTAAAAAAAGAATTATAACTACTATTCTAGTTCTCTTAGCTCTTTTTTTTCGCTTACTTAATCCCTCGGCTGTTACTTTAACTGTACCCATACAACCACTACCTTTATTATCATAACAATTTTAACATAAATAGAAGATATTTTCTACACCTTTGACCATATTACACATAAAAAAAAGAACCTCATTCCTAGTTCTTATTTAAGTTTTTTTTAGCGTTTTTAAGTCCAAAATCAAAATCAGAATCATTTTTAATTATTTTAATAGATATTGTTTTAAATAGTTCATCTAAATTTAGTGTCTCATCCATTATTTCATTATCATTAGCCGAAATATTTATATTTTGAATAGTATTATCTTTTTCTTCTTTTATTTTATATTTATCCACTATTAAAATGATAATTGCAATTACAAGTACTACAATAATTAATAACATCATTAATTGCATATAATCATCTCCCATAAAATAATTTTAACACATTCTATAATTACCAAACAAGCAAACAAATATTAAATATATTTGATTTTACACTAATTAACACCTTTGATATTAAATTATAAACAATAAAAGAATTAAACCAAAAAGACCGTGTTATAATTAAAACAGAGGTGATATGCATGGATTCAAAAAGAAAATTTAAAATAATTTTAGCTCTGCTTGCTCTATTTACATGCATATTCCAAATAAATCAAACATATGCAAAATACTTAGAATCAAAAGATGGTAACACCGACTTTAATATAGCAAAATGGAAAATAACAGTAAATAATAAAGATATTACACAAGCCGCAACCATGACATCTATAATAACCCCAGTTTACCTAGAAAATGAAAATATTGCACAAGGAGTAATCGCCCCTGGTAGTGAAGGATACTTTGATTTAGACATAGATGGAACAGAAACAGAAGTTTCATTTAGATATAATATTTCTATAACATCAAGTGAAAATAGTATAGTAAATGATTTACAAATAACAAAATATCAAATAAATAATGATACTCCTATTACCACAAATGGAACAAGTGAAATATCTAATACAGTTAACTATAATGAAACAAATAAAACAGTTTCTATAAGAGTCTATTTCAAATGGATAGATGGTGATGGAGAAAGTATGGATAATGAAACAGATACAAATGCTTCATTAAGTGGAGATAGTGCTAAATTAAAAGTTAGTATGACATTTACTCAAGTTGCTTAAA
>CAVFIJ010000080.1:0-5707 GCA_963622405.1 Bacteroidaceae bacterium
CTTGGTTCGATATACCACCTGAAAAATTTTGCATTTTTATTTTTATTTTAAAAATATTATTTATTTCCTTTTCAAATTTCTTTATCACTTTTTTACGATTTTCTATTCTAGCAGTAATTACATCTCGGAATGCTCCACTATAAAATAAAATAGGAATATTTTCTTTACGACTATTATTGTGAGTAATATATAAATCAGTATCAGTTTCAATGCCAAGATCTTTAAGAAAATCTTCCTTAGTCTGATAAAGGGATGTATAACAATCTATAAGTCTTAAAGGTACATTGCAAAATTCTATTTTTTCTCTACGTTTTGAAGGAACATCAAAAATTATAAAATGAGACAATGTTCCTTCAACAAGATATTCTAAACTATATTCTTCTTCCATAAACAAACCTCCATAAACAACTATATTATACATTAATTAAATAAAATGTCAAAAAGAGATAACCATTTTAGTTATCTCTTTAGTTATAATTAATAATTATTTAATAATTTCTGATACATTTCCTGCACCAACAGTTCTTCCACCTTCACGGATAGAGAATTTAGTACCATTTTCAATAGCAATTGGTGAGATTAATTCTACAGTCATCTCAACGTTATCACCAGGCATTACCATTTCAACTCCTTCTGGAAGTTCAATAACGCCAGTAACATCAGTTGTTCTGAAATAGAATTGTGGACGGTAGTTACTAAAGAATGGAGTATGTCTTCCACCTTCTTCTTTGCTAAGTACATATACTGTAGCTTTGAATTTAGTGTGAGGAGTAACACTACCAGGTTTTGCAATTACTTGTCCTCTTTCAATCTCATCACGAGAAACACCACGTAATAATACACCAGCATTATCTCCTGCCTCAGCATAGTCTAATGATTTTCTAAACATTTCAATACCAGTTACTACTGACTTTCTAGTTTCTTTAATACCAACGATTTCAACTTCATCATTAAGTTTAAGTTGTCCTCTTTCAACTCTACCAGTTGCAACTGTACCACGACCAGTAATAGTAAATACATCTTCTACTGGCATTAAGAATGGTTTATCAGTATCTCTTACTGGAGTTTCAATCCAAGTATCAACTGCATCCATAAGTTCGCCAATCTTAGCTTCATATTCTGCATCTCCCTCAAGAGCTTTTAATGCAGAGCCTCTAATAATTGGAGTATTGTCTCCATCAAATCCATATTCATTCAATAAATCTCTAACTTCCATCTCAACTAAATCAAGAAGTTCTTCATCATCAACCATATCACACTTATTTAAGAATACAACCATACGAGGTACTCCAACTTGACGTGATAATAAGATATGCTCTCTAGTTTGTGCCATAGGTCCATCAGTAGCAGCGATAACTAAGATAGCACCATCCATTTGAGCTGCACCAGTAATCATGTTTTTAACATAGTCAGCGTGTCCTGGGCAGTCAACGTGTGCATAGTGTCTACTATCAGTTTCATACTCAATGTGAGCAGTATTAATAGTTATACCACGTTCTCTTTCCTCAGGTGCTTTATCAATGTTAGCATAATCTTGGAATTCAGCATATCCTTTCTTTGATAAGTAACTACTAATTGCAGCAGTTAATGTAGTTTTACCGTGATCCACGTGTCCAATTGTACCAATGTTAACATGTGGTTTAGAACGGTCATATTTTTGTTTTGCCATTTAATTTTCCTCCTTTAAATTTTACATTTATAATTTTAGCAGAGCTAGATTAAAAATACAAGTATTTTAATCTAGTTTCCTCCATTTTTTTTGATAATTTCTTCAGAAATATTCTTTGGTACTTCTTCATAGTGATCAAATTTCATAGTATAATTACCTCTACCTTGAGTATTTGATCTAAGAGTTGTTACATATCCAAACATTTCTGAAAGTGGAACCATTGCATCTATAGAAAGTGCATTACCTCTAGACTCTTGTCCTAAAGGTCTTCCACGCCTTGAAGTTATATCTCCCATTACAGAACCTAAATATTCATCAGGTGTAATTACATTAACCTTCATAATAGGTTCTAGTAAAACTGGTTGACATTTATTTTTAGCTGCTTTTAAAGCTAAACTAGCCGCAACTTTAAATGCCATTTCTGATGAGTCTACATCATGATATGAACCATCAAATAATGTTGCTTTAACATCCATAAGTGGATATCCAGCAAGAATACCTGTTTGCATAGCTTCTTGTAGTCCTTTATCAACAACAGGAATATATTCTCTTGGAACAACTCCTCCAACAATTGCATCAACAAATTCATATCCTTTACCTGGATTAGGCTCAAATTTAACCCAAACGTGTCCATACTGACCACGTCCACCAGATTGTTTAATATGTTTACCTTCACAGTCTCCTGCGACTTTAATAGTTTCCCTATAAGAAACTTGTGGTTTACCAATATTGGCTTCAACACCAAATTCTCTTTTCATTCTATCTACAATAATATCTAAGTGTAACTCACCTACACCAGCAATAATAGTTTGTCCAGTTTCCCTATCAGTTGATGCTCTAAATGTAGGATCTTCTTCTGATAATTTTTGTAAAGCAATAGCCATTTTATCTTGATCGCCTTTTGATTTAGGTTCAATTGCAAGCTCAATAACTGGTTCTGGAAATTCCATACTTTCCAAAATACAAACATTTTTCTCATCACATAAAGTATCTCCTGTAGTTGTGTCTTTAAGACCAACAGCTGCGGCTATATCTCCTGTATATACATCGTTTATTTCCTTACGGTTATTAGCGTGCATAAGTAATATACGACCAACTCTTTCTTTTTTATTTTTAGTAGCATTCTTAACATAAGAACCACTAGATAAATGACCAGAGTATACTCTAAAGAATGTTAACTTACCAACAAAAGGGTCAGTCATAACTTTAAATGCTAAAGCACTAAAAGGTTCACTATCACTTGGGTGTCTTTCAATTTCGTTACCATTTAAATCTACACCTTTAATAGATTCAACATCAGTAGGTGCAGGCATGTAGTCAATAACTGCATCCAAAAGTAATTTAACTCCTTTATTTCCAAGAGCAGTTCCACACATTACTGGGAAGAATTCAACTGAAAGAACACCTTTTCTTATAGCTTTCTTAATAAGTTCAGAAGATACCTCTTCACCTTCTAAATACTTATTCATAAGTTCATCATCAAACTCTGCGACTGCTTCAATTAAAGCATTTCTCTTTTCTTCTACAATATCTTTTAAATCATCAGGAATATCTATAATTTCTGGATTTTCCTCAGGCTTACCATCATATTTATAGGCTGTCATTGAAACTAAATCAATAATACCATTAAATTCATTTTCAGCACCTATTGGCCATTGTATTGGTGCTGCATTAATCCCAAGAAGATTATCAATAGTTTTTAAACTAAATTCAAAATCGGCACCCATTTTGTCCATTTTATTAGCAAAAATCATTCTAGGTACTTTATATTCATCTGCTTGTCTCCAAACAGTTTCTGTTTGGGGCTCAACACCAGCTTGTGCATCAATTAGAGCAACAGCTCCATCAAGTACACGAAGACTTCTTTGAACTTCAACAGTAAAATCTACGTGCCCAGGAGTATCTATAATATTATATCTATACCCCTTCCAGTAGGCAGTAGTAGCAGCTGAAGTAATAGTTATTCCTCGTTCTTGTTCTTGCTCCATCCAGTCCATTTGTGATTCACCATCATGAGTTTCACCAATTTTATGGATTTTACCAGTATGATATAAGACTCTTTCAGTGCATGTAGTTTTACCTGCATCAATATGAGCCATTATACCCAAATTACGTGTATGTTCTAAGCTATATTCACGAGCCATATTATTTTCCTTTCTACCATCTATAATGAGCAAATGCCTTATTAGCTTCTGCCATTCTGTGAGTATCCTCACGTTTCTTAACTGCTGCACCTACACCATTTGATGCATCAATTATTTCATTTGCTAAATTCTCAGCCATTGAATGTCCACCTCTTAGTCTTGCATATTGAACTAACCATCTAAGACCAAGTGCTTGACTTCTATCAGGTTTTACTTCAATTGGAACTTGATAATTTGCACCACCAACACGTCTTGATTTAACTTCTAAAGCAGGCTTTATATTTTGCATTGCTTTATCAAAAACGCTTTTAGGTTCTTCTCCAGTTTTTTCTTTAATTAAATCAAATGCATTATATAAAATTGTTTGAGCTTTACCTTTTTTTCCATCAATCATCATTTGATTAATTAACTTAGTAACTAACTTTGAATCATAAACTGGATCTTTTAAAACATCTCTTTTAGTTGCACGTCTTTTACGCATTTATATTCCTCCTCTCAATTTATTTTTTAGGTCTCTTAGTACCATATTTAGAACGTCCTTGACGACGCTTTTCAATACCGGCAGTATCAAGTGTACCACGTACAACATGGTAACGTACACCAATTAAATCTTTAACACGTCCACCACGAACTAGAACAACACTATGTTCTTGTAAATTATGTCCTTCTCCAGGTATATATGCATCTATTTCTTTACCATTTGAAAGTCTTACACGAGCATATTTACGAAGTGCTGAGTTTGGTTTCTTAGGTGTTTTAGTTCCAACACGAGTACATACTCCACGTTTTTGCGGAGAATCAGACTTTGTAGTTTTTTTATCTTTACTGTTATAACCAATATTTAACATAGGTGATTTACTTTTACTAGTTTTTTGTCCTCTTCTTTTTCTAACTAATTGATTAATAGTAGGCATTATAATCCTCCTTTCTTACACATACCCAGGCGTTTCATTCGCCCCATTAAATTAGGACTTACCGAAGTAAATCCAAATTAAAATGCGATATTAATATATCATTATATATTACACTTGTCAAGTGCTTTTTAAGTAGTTTCTGCTTGTATTTTAGCTTCATCTGCGATTAAATCTAAAGGTCCATCAGCACCAGAGTGTTCTTCATAGCATTTTTTTACTTTTTTATAAAACTGAGCAAATACTACATGTACATATGGAATAAGCCATATATAAAGTAATCCAAAAGTAAATATACCTAAGATAAACCAACCAGCAAAACTAAGTGCAAGTATAAAGTAGTCAATAACATATCCATTCATCATATCAAAACTTTTACTAAATATTTTTAAAACAGATAACTTTGGCTCATCTCTTAATATGTAAAATACTAAAGAAAAACTAATCATAATATAAAGAGCAAGCATAATAACTATTGTACTTAATATTAAACCAAATATTACTAAAAGTGCAAGTAAAGCAAAATTAGTTCCTGCTGCATTTTGTAATACTATAACAAGTGACTGAAAAGAAAATAATTCAAGTGCTAGAAAAATAAAAACAATCCAAGAAAGTATTATAGTAATAAGCATGCATTTACCAAAAGAATCTGTTTGTTCAAGTAGTAAATTTATTTTAGGCATTCTTCCTTCAGCAATTTTTATAGTTATATCTATATATCCTATATATAATAAACTACCAAATATAAGAAGTAAAATAGATGTGATCCACTCTGCATGTGCAGCTTTTGCTATTATATTACAGCATACTGTCATAATCAAGAATATAAGTACACAAGATATCATTACACCATAGTTACCTTTTAATTTTTTAAGTGAACTTTTTTTCATTCTTTTAATATTCATCTGCCCCATTCCTCTCTACAATAAGTATATCATAAAAATTACATATTTTTACATATTTTATAGTTTATTTTTTTAAAT
>CAVFIJ010000081.1:0-12059 GCA_963622405.1 Bacteroidaceae bacterium
GATAAATGTTTGTCGCCTCGAATGAGGAACAGAATATGGCTTATAAAATATTATTTTTTTTATATAAATAGGAAAGTGATTAAATGAAAGAAATAGGTAAACAATTAAAAGAAGCTCGAGAAAATATGGGTATTTCGATTGAAGAGGCCAGCGAAGATTTAAAAATAAGACCTACACAAATTGAAAATATTGAATCTGGTAATAAAGAAGCTTTTGATGATATATTTTATTTAAAATATTTTATCAGGGATTATGCTAAGTATTTAGGCTTAAATAAAGAAGAATTAGTTGATGAATTTAATGAATATCTTTTTGATTATACATCTAAACTTTCATTAGATGATATAAAACAAGCTCGAAAAAAAAAGAAAACAAAAAAAGTAATTAAGTCCCCTTATACTATAGATAGAAAATCACATTTTGGCTTAATACCTTTTATTGTGTATGGCTTAATTGCTATTTTAATAATTGTTATAATATATTTAGTTGTAATTTTAAACACAGATGATGATGATTTTAAAGAGGGTACAATTATTACTGAAAATAAATAATTATTAAGGAAAGGATTTGTAATATATGAACTTACCAAATAAATTAACAATGTTTAGAATAATATTAACTTTAATAATAGTAGTAATACTTTTATTTCCTTTTTCTGCGATGGGAATTGATGTAACACAGCTATTTGTAAATGAAACAATAGTAATTGATATAAGATATCTTATTGCTGGATTTTTATTTATAATTGCGTCTTTAACAGACTTTGTTGATGGATATATTGCTAGAAAGAATAATATTGTAACTGATTTTGGCAAATTTATGGATGCGGTTGCCGATAAAATACTTGTAAATACTATATTAATTATCTTTGCGGCGCAAGGTTTTATTCATCCAATAATACCTGTTATAATTATTATGCGTGATACTTTTGTTGATTCTATTAGAATGGTCGCAAGTAAGAGTGGTAAAGTTATTCCTGCAGGAATGCTTGGAAAAGTTAAAACGGCATCAATGATGGTGGGACTTGTTCTTACATTTTTCTACAACTTACCATTTGAATTATGGAATTTAAGAGTATCTGATTTTCTATTAATACTAGCAACAACGCTGTCAGTTATTTCTGGGGTACAATATTATAGTGCTAATAAAGAATTTTTTAAAGAAAAGTAAAATTTTCTTTTTTTTTAAAAAATGCAAGTAATTATTAAAAAGGTGGATTATTATATAAATGAAGGGGAAAATACAAACAAGAAAGGGTGATAAAAAATAACAAATGTTCGTAAAAACTATTGACATATTATTTTGAATAATATAAAATGAACTTGTAATAACAGTTGAAGGAGGAGATATAATGGTAAAAAATACCAAAGAAACAGATCAAAATTTAAAACAAGTTTTAGCTGATATTGAAAAACAATTTGGAAAAGGATCAATTATGAAATTAGGAGATAATCCTTCTAAAGAAATAGATGTAATTTCAAGTGGTAGTATTTCTGTTGATAATGCCCTTGGAATAGGGGGATATCCTAAAGGAAGAATTATTGAGATATTTGGGCCAGAATCAAGTGGTAAAACTACTTTTGCTCTACATGCTATTGCAGAGGCTCAAAAGGCTGGAGGGAAAGCGGCTTTTATTGATGCTGAAAACTCACTAGATCCACAATATGCTGCTAGATTAGGTGTAGATATAGATGAATTACTTTTATCGCAACCAGATAACGGAGAACAAGCATTAGAAATTACAGAAGCTTTAGTTAGAAGTGGTTCAATAAGTATAATTGTAATTGATTCAGTTGCGGCTTTAGTGCCACAAGCTGAAATTGAAGGTGAAATGGGAGATTCACACATTGGTCTTCAGGCAAGATTAATGAGTCAAGCTTTGCGTAAATTAGCGGGTATTATAAATAAAACAGGAACTATTGCAATTTTTATTAATCAACTTCGTGAAAAGGTAGGAATAGTATTTGGTAATCCTGAAGTAACACCTGGTGGAAGAGCTTTAAAATTTTATTCATCAATAAGAATGGAAATTAGAAGAAGTGAACAAATAAAACTTGGTTCAGATATAGTTGGAAATAAAACAAATGTCAAAATAGTAAAAAATAAAATGGCTCCACCATTTAAGACTTGTCAAGTTGATATTATGTATGGAACAGGTATATCACTTGAAGGTGAAATAGTTGATATTGCTTCTGAATTAGATATTATTAATAAATCTGGTGCTTGGTATTCATATAAAGGCAATAAAATAGGGCAAGGTAAAGAAAATGTTAAAGAGTATTTAAAAGCAAATACTAATATAAAAGAGGAAATATTAAAAGAAATTAAAAAAAGTCAGAAAAATACTGTAAAAAAAGAGGAGAAACAATCTGAATAAGCTCTCTTTTTTTCTCTTGACTTCTTAAATACACATAGTATACAATATAAATATGTGGAATAATATTTCACATTAGAATGTGGAGGCAAAATGACAAACATTATATTCTCCATTTTGCTAGTCATAATTGGACTTTTTGTTGGTATTATATTTATGATAATACTAAGTTATGTAAAAGGCTTACGTGCTTCAAATCAAGCTGAAAAAATTTTAGAAGATGCCAAAAAAGAAGCTGATAAATTAAAAAGAACAAGCATATTAGAAGCTAAAGAAGAATCACATAAAATAAAAAAGGAAACGGATAAAGAAATAAAAGAAAAAAAACAAGAAATAAAAGATTCTGAAAAAAGACTTCTATCACGTGAAGAGAGTATGGATCATCGTGATGAATTGTTACAAAAACGTGAAAAAATGCTAGAAGACAAAGAAAATAATTTATTAGACAAACAAAAAGATATTCAAAACCAGCAAGTGGAATTAGAAAATGCTAAAGAAAAGCAACTACAAGAATTAGAAAAGATTTCAGGATATACTAAAAAAGAAGCAAAAGATATTATTATGAAAAGAATTGAGGAAGCGATGAATTTAGAAATTGCTGCATATATGAAAGATAGAGAAGCTGAGGCAAAATTAGATGCTGATAAAAAAGCTAAAACTTTGCTTGTGTCTTCCATGCAAAAATATGCAGCAGATGTTACAAGTGAACAAACTGTTACTGTAGTAACGCTTCCAAATGATGAAATGAAAGGAAGAATAATTGGTAGAGAAGGCAGAAATATAAGAACTATTGAAGCTGTTACAGGTGTTGATTTAATAATAGATGATACCCCTGAAGCTATTGTTTTGTCTAGCTTTGATCCATATAGAAGAGAAATTGCTAGAGAAACACTAGAAACACTTATAAAAGATGGAAGAATTCATCCTGGTAGAATAGAAGAAGTATATGACAAAACTTTAAATGATATGAAAGCCAAAGTACTAGAATATGGTCAAAATGCTTTATTTGAGTTAGGTATTACTAAAATGGATCCAGAATTAGTAGAATTAATAGGTAAACTTCATTTTAGAACAAGTTTTGGCCAAAATGCTTTAAAACATTCTATAGAAGTTGCGGCTTTAACCGGCATAATTGCAGCTGAACTAGGTGAAAATATTAATGTCGCTAAAAGAGCAGGTTTACTTCACGATATAGGAAAAGCCATTGACCATGAGGTTGAGGGAAGTCATGTTGAGTTAGGCGTTAAAATTGCTACTAAATATAATGAATCTAAAGAAGTAGTTAATGCTATCGCATCACATCATGGAGATACAGAAGCAACAAGTATAATTTCTGTTTTAGTTGCAATCGCAGATACTTTATCAGCATCAAGACCAGGTGCTAGAAATGATTCTTTAGAAAATTATATTCAAAGATTAACTGAACTTGAAAATATTGCAAATGACGTTGAGGGCGTCGATAAAACTTATGCTGTTCAAGCTGGAAGAGAACTTAGGGTAATTGTTAAACCAGAAGAAATTAATGATCTTGAAAGCCACAAAGTTGCTCGCCAGATTAAAGAAAAAATTGAAGAAAGTCTGCAATATCCTGGGACAATTAAAGTTGTTGTAGTAAGAGAAACAAGAGCAGTAGAAGAGGCCAAATAGGTCTTTTCTTTTACATAAATTAACATTTATAAATAAATTGTAGGTTTATGAAGAAAATTACCTATAGTTCTGGATTTTCAATACCTATTTCTTCTTCAGAACTAAATGAAGTAAAAAGAACAATAATAGATGCAATAACAGTTAAGGCACTAGCACTTATTTGTAAGTTAGCGTCTTTTAAATTATCATTAATATATTTTGACTTAATATTTCTATCAACATAATTAATATATAAAAAGCCAAGGGCTATAAATAAAGCTAAAATTCTATTAAAGATTAAAATATTTTTTTGAATTTTGTCTTTAAAAAAAACCTGAGATTTACTTAGCTTTAATATCTCATTAAAAGATAGCTCTAATGAAATTAAAACTGTAATAATAGTTAAAACTGATAATATTATTTGGGCTTTTATAAGCTTTATTTCTTCTAAATCATAATTACTCATCCCTTAGTTTCTTAACCTCTAAAAGTTCACTTATTGTAACAAAATTATAACCATCATTTTTGAGCTTTTTAATAACTTTATCTAGGCTATCAGATGCATACTTATGATTATCATGCATAAGCACTATGCCTCCGTCAAATGCTCCATTAATAATATTATTATAAATTTTATTTGCACTTTTTACTTTCCAATCGTTTGAATCTATATCCCATAAAACAAATGTTAAATCAGTATAACCTTTTAACTTATCACTGTACCCTCCATAAGTTGGCCTAAATACTTCAGGTACAAATCCAGTAATTCTTTTAACTTCATTTTGGGTATTGTCAATTTCTTTGATAAATTCTTCTTTAGATAACCTATTTAACCATTTATGGCTATATGAATGATTACCTATTTCATTTCCATTTTTAAGCATTTTATTCAAAGTTTCTTCATAAAAACTTAATCTATTTCCAACTACAAAAAAAGTTGCAACAGCATTATTTTCTTTTAAAATATTTATAATGTCCTTTGTATAGTTGCTAGGGCCATCATCAAATGTTAGGGCAATAACTTTATCTTCGGGATTTATATTTCTTTTTTTTAAATCAAAATATAAATCGTTATCACTATTACTTTTTACATCAAAGAGCAAATCAAGAGTATTTAAGGGTATATCTAAATAAATAATTTCACTATATTTATCTTGCACACCCACTGGATTAAAGTATATTGTTAAATTTTCTCCATCAATAGTAAAATAATCATAACTAAAACTTGCAAGAAAATCCATATCAGCATCTCTATACTTTTTTAACATTTCTGCTTTGATATCATAATCTAGGGCTTCTATATCTTCTACAACATTATCTATACTTAGAAATTTATCATAATTCTTATCATAAGCAAAGGTTTTAATCTTATAAATGCTTTTTTCAGCATATATATTTGTTATAAGCCCAATACTTATCAAATTATCATTAACCTTTTTGTATGAATAAGAAATATTTAATTCACTATTTTTTATATTTTTGTAATTTTTGTTATAACTTGTTTTAATATTAGTAATATATGAACTAATCGCATCATCTAGTTTTCCAATGCCTGTAATAGGGTAATTAATAGAAATCCTTTTATCATTATCAATATATGAATAAACTTCTTTATCTTTATCACAACCACAAATAAATATAATTATAAATAAAATCACTACTAATTTTTTAATCATAGTATTCACCCAGTTAAATATATTCTAAAAAAAACTTGTATATTCTTGCACCATTGCCATAAATGTATAACAGCTTAAGTAAAACAAAATAAACATAATTATAAAAGCGAACAAACATGCTTATATACTATTCTTTTTTCTTACATTTTGCTTAAAAAAATAGAAAAAAATGAAAAAATTTCAAAATACTTATTTTGCAAATTTTTAATTTTTTTAAAAAAATATAAAGCTATGATATATGCTAAAAATCACTAAAATTCAATTAAAATAAGGCCAAAATGGCTTTTGTAATAATAAATAGTAATATTTTAAAAAAGTAAAAATTTAAAAAAATAAAAAAATGTAAATTAAAAAAACAAAAAATATTGAAATATAAGGGCAAAACGTAATTCTTTAGAAAAACTATAAAAAATGTTCGTTTTTTATATTGACATAATAACCTATAATTGCCATAATAGTAGTAGAAAAAATAGGAGGTAGGATGTATGAAAGCAACGGAAGAAAACATTAAATTAGAGGTTGTTAAAAGAAATGGAAGAAAAGTTGAATGGGATGAAACCAAGGTAGCACTTGCTATTAAAAAAGGTTTTGATAGTATTTCATTAAACGAAGAGGAACCTAAATATACAGAAAAAGATATTAATAAAGTATATAATAAGGTAGTAGATAAAATAAAAAAAGAATATAAAGAAAAAATAAAAATAGAAGAAATTCAAGACATTATTGAGTCTGAACTTAAAAAAGGATACGAAGATGTTTATGAATCGTTTAAAGAATATAGGGAAAGAAGAAATGCTTCAAGGCAAATATTCTTTGGTGAGAAAAAACAACATAAATTTTTAAAAGCTATAGAAAGTTTAGGACTTAAATCAGCTAGTGAAGAAGATTCTAAACGTGAGAACGCTAACGTTGATGGAGATACAGCTATGGGAACAATGCTTCAGTATGGTAGTACCGTTTCTAAAGAGTTTGCTAAAGCTTATTTAATGAAATCTAAATTTGCAGAGGCTCATGATAGTGGATATATTCATATTCATGATATGGACTTTATGCCAATGGGTACAACTACTTGCTGTCAAATAGATTTACATAAATTATTTACCGATGGCTTTTCAACTGGACATGGACATTTAAGAGAGCCTAAGGATATAATGAGTTATTCAGCACTTGCGGCTATTGCTATTCAGGCTAATCAAAATGATCAACATGGGGGACAAAGCATTCCAGCTTTTGATTATTATTTAGCACCTGGAGTACTTTGTACATTTAAAAAACAATTTAAACAAACAATTGCTGATTACTTAGATTTAACAACATTAAATACTTTTATAAACATGGATAGAATTGCTAAAGATATTGATAAGTTAAAATCAATAGAAATAGATTTAAATGAGTTTGACCATTATACAAAAGGCTCTGAAGAAGTTAAAAGAATGTTTAAACTAAGTTATGACAAAGCTTTAAAAAAGACTAATAGACAAACATATCAGGCAATGGAAGCTTTTATTCATAATTTAAATACTATGCATTCTAGAGCTGGTGCTCAAGTACCTTTTTCTTCAATAAACTTTGGAACAGATACTTCGCCAGAGGGAAGAATGGTTGTAAAAAATTATTTACTAGCAACAGATGCAGGTTTAGGACATCATGAAACTCCTATATTTCCAATATCTATATTTAAAGTAAAAGAAGGAGTAAATTATAATGCAGGTGATCCTAATTATGATTTATTTAAATTATCTTGTGAAGTATCTGCTAAAAGATTATTCCCTAATTTTTCATTTTTGGATTCAAGTTTTAACATAGCTGAATACGATCCAAATGATTATAGAACTGAAGTAGGATATATGGGATGCCGTACAAGAGTACTTAGTGATGTTCACGGTCCAGCATATACACCTGGGAGAGGGAATTTATCATTTACTTCAATTAATTTACCAAGGCTTGGTATAAAACATGGTATTGTAAATGGTAAACAAGATTTAAAAGGATTTTTTAATGAACTAGAGGAGTTAACAGAACTTGTTAAGGATCAATTATTAGAAAGATTTGAAATACAATGCACAAGACATGTTTATAATTTTCCATTTTTGTTAGGTCAAGGTGTTTGGCTAGATAGTGAAAGGTTAAAACCAAATGATAGATTAAGAAAAGTTTTAAAGCATGGAACATTAACAATTGGATTTATAGGGCTTGCTGAATGCTTAAAAGCCTTAACTGGTAAACATCATGGAGAAAGTGCTGAGTCACAAAAACTTGGAATAAAAATAATAAAATTTATGAGAAAGAAAACTGATGAATTTACCAAAAAATACAATTTGAATTTTTCATTAATTGCCACTCCTGCGGAAGGTTTATCAGGTAGATTTACTAATATAGATAAAGCTATATACGGAAAAATAAAAGGAGTGACTGATAGAGATTATTATACAAACTCATTCCATGTCCCTGTATATTATAATATTACTGCCGCTAAGAAGTTAGAAATAGAAGGTAAATATCATCCACTTACTAATGGAGGACATATTAGTTATGTGGAGTTAGATGGCGATACTGCTATGAATATTTCAGCTTTTGAAAGTATTGTAAGATTAATGCATGATAATAATATAGGATATGGTGCTATAAATCATCCAGTTGATAGAGATCCTGTATGCGGATATACTGGTGTTATTGGTGATGTTTGCCCTGGCTGCGGAAGAAAAGAGGGCGAAGGGGTATCCATTGAAAGAATTAAGAATGCAAGTTTAACTTGTCATGGTAGATAGGAGATAAGAAAGATGAAAGCAGAAGAAAAAAAAATAGGAGAAGGAGTAAGTTTTGAAAGAATTAGAAGAATAACTGGTTATTTAGTTGGAACAGTAGACAGATTTAATAATGGTAAAAAAGCTGAAGTGCGTGATAGAGTAAAACACGAAGCTCCAAAAAAGAAAAATGAAAATTAAATTAGCAACTTATTTAGAACCAGATAGTATAGTAGATGGAGAGGGCATTAGAACAGTAATATGGACACAGGGCTGCTCACATAATTGTAAAGGCTGCCATAATCCATCTACACATGACTTTAAAGGTGGATTTTCATGTGATACAAAGGAAATAATTAGTGATATAAATAAACTTAAATATCAAAATGGAATAACTTTTTCAGGAGGAGACCCTATGTTTCAGCCTGAGGCTTGTGGCGAAATTGCCAAAGCTGCTAAGAAAAAAGGTTTAAATATTTGGTGTTATACAGGTTTTACCTTTGAAGCATTACTTATAAATCCTAAAACTTTAGAATTTTTAAAAAATATAGATGTTTTAGTAGATGGAAAATTTATTTTAAGTCAAAGGAGTTTAAACTTAAAATTTAGAGGTTCTGAAAATCAAAGAATAATTGATGTTCAAAAGTCACTAAAGGAAAATAGAGTTATTTTAATTTCAAAATATATGGATGAAAAAGATGCAATTATAAAAATACCAAGAGAAGAACATATTTATATATAGTTTTTCTCTTTTATTTTAAAATATTTTATGATAAAATACTATTATAAAAGGAGCGTCAAAAATGAAGAAAAAAGGATATGTAGATGAACAGGGTAATATAATTGATCCTACCTTTGAAAGTAAAAAAATAATATTAAAGATATTTTTTGTAATAAATATTATAATACCTATTATTCTTCTTGGAATAATAGTTTATAAGGTAGTTGTAAATTATAACTGTAATAAACTTTATACTACAGTAAAAACTTCAGTTAATAATTATTTAAAAGATACTAAGACTTTGCCAGAAATTGGTGGCGAGACTATAGAAGTTAATTTAAATAAATTATATAAGAAAAATTATATTAGTCTTTTAAAAACTAAAAATCAAAAAATAACCGGTAAAGTTAAAGTAACAAAATACAAAACAGATAAAATCGACAAATATGTGTATACTCTTGATTTACATAACTGTAAATCATGCTCTACTTCTAAATTTAAACATTGGTCAAGTGAACGAAGTACATATCCGCATAGAACTGTAGTTGATGTTATTCCATATTATAATTATTATGAAAGAGAAATAAATACTACAAAATGGTCAAAATATTATGATCCTGATGATATTAGTAGAGAAGCATCTGCGAAATACGGAGTTAAGATGCCAAAAGAACTTGATGATATGCCAGAAGTTCCTGCAGGCGAGGATGATCAGGTTAATATAGTAGGAGTAGTAACACAGTCAAAAGTTGTTTATAGTTATCGTGATAAAAAATGGAAATGGTATAATATAGAAGGTGATTATTCAGAATACTCTTCAGAAGCCCCAGCAGGTTATAGTAATAGAGATGATTCATCTGTTATTCAAACCGATTGGAGTGATTATTCTCAAAATTATCCAGTTGAAGAAAGTTATCGTGAGATAAAAAGTACTACTGGTTATAAATTTTATTATATAAATGATGACGGTGAAAAAATATATGCAAAAAACGGCGAATACGTTTCTAAAGAGGACATAGATACAGAAAAATATGATAAAAAAGATTCATCAAATGTAACTTTATATAAGTATAGAGATAAAATGTGGCGTTGGTATAACGGCACTAAAAGAAAGTATTCTAATTATTATTCAACTGCTCCAAAAGGCTATAGTTTTAAAGAAGAAAGAACAGTAACTGTTTCTGCTTATAGTAGTTATAAAGAAAGTTCATCAATCACTTCAGAAAATCAAAGTTATAGAGAAGAAGTAAAGAAAACACAAACAAGATATGCTTATCAATATGAGTATTTATCTAATTTAGTTTTAGATAAATATTTAACAAAAGATGAATTTATAGACGCTATTGGTATGAGTGTTCCAGAATTTAGCAGCCTAGATGAATACAAAGTTGATATTAAGTATAAATTCAAATATAAAAAATAATAGAAAAATGTCTTAAATAAAATTGAGACATTTTTTAATCTAAAACATATTATTTATACATATATATTACTATGAAAAAGATTAAATCAGGAAAAAAAGATAAAATTAAGAAATTAATAATTATAATCATAATTGTTCTGTTTTTAACTTTTAAAGTCTTAGATTATACTAATAAAAAGATTTCTCCTATTATAATGCAATATGCATCGCTAGAGGCAAAGAAGTTTTCTAGTATTATAATTAATAAAGCTATAAATAAACACATTACAGAAGAATTAAATACTAACGATATGTTTACTGTAACTACTGATTCTAACGGTGAAATAAAATCAATTGATTTTAATACAACTTTAATAAACAAGTTTTTAACAGAAACAACTAATAGTATTCAAATAAATTTAAGAAATGTTGAAAAAGGCAATATTGATTCTTTAGAATTTTTAGATAGTATAACTGTTGATTATGATAAAAGTAACTTAAAAAAAGGTATAATATATAATCTTACTCCTGGTGTTATTACAGGAAATGTCTTACTCTCAAATGTTGGGCCTAAAATACCTGTAAAAATAAGTTTAATAGGGGATGCAACTAGTAATATTTCAACAACTGTTAAAAATTATGGTATTAATAATGCAATGATAGAAGTATATGTAAATTTAAAAATTAGTGAAAAAGTTATGGTACCTTTTTATAATAAACTAGTAGAGGTAAGTACTAAAGCTCCAGTAGCAATGAAAGTAATAACGGGAACTGTCCCTAAATATTATGCAAATGGTATAACAGATGAAACTCCATCTGTTGTAATACCTACAGAAGAATAAACTTGTTATATCTAAAAATAAATGTTAAAATAATTTCGGTGATATAGTGAAAAAAATAATTGTAAATGATATAAGTTTTGAAATAATAGAAAACTACCGAGATGCTATTGAAAGTGATGCTTTAAAAGATAATTTAACAGAATATTTTATTGATTATGATTACATATTAGGAGACTGGTCTGCTGGCAGGCTTAGATTAAAAGGCTTTTGTGATAAAAATAATCCAAAATATAAAAAAATAAACGATTATGATTCTATTAATACTTATATCCAAGAAAACTGTGCTTATGGTTGTAAATATTTTATATTAAGAAAAATTTTAAGAAAAAAAGATTAAATAAACCTTATAGGTTTTTTCTTTTATTTAAGTGCATTACTAGAAAAACACCTAATAAAATGTTATAATGTTAATACAAGATAGAGGTGTGATATGGAAAACAAAGAATTAAAAGAACAATATGATAAATATCAAGAAAAAATAGAAGAACTATGGGGGTCTCTTTGACTTTAATAATAAAAATAAAAAAATAGAAGAACTAGAATCTAAAACAAAAGAACTAGATTTTTGGAATGATAAAAAAAATAGTGAAAAGATTATAAATGAATTAAATGCTTTAAAATCAATAATAAATATTGTTACTAACTTAAAAGATGAAATAGAGTTATGTAAATAC
>CAVFIJ010000082.1:0-4731 GCA_963622405.1 Bacteroidaceae bacterium
TTGAATACTCAAGCATTTAGCACACCATAATATAATAATTGGAATAATACTTTAAATTTGTCAAAAAAGGAGTAATATTTAATGAGAAAAATAAAAACTAATCATATATATAAACACTTTAAAGGGAATAAGTATTTAGTAATAGATATAGCTATACATTCAGAAACAGAAGAAGAATATGTTATATATAGAGCATTATATGGTAACTGCAATTTATATATAAGACCTCTTTCTATGTTTTTAAGTGAAGTAGATCATAAAAAATATCCTAATATCAAACAGAAATATAGATTTGAATTAGAAGAATGATAAAAAGGCTCTATATAAAAAATGTAGGGCCTTCTTCATAATTTTGCGTAGATGATAAATCATCTATTTTTTCTTTATTAGTACTTTGAATATTATTAGAATTACTATTCTTTTCTATAGTAGAATCACTTTTTTTAAATTCATTCATAACCTTAAACATTGTTTTTGCGTTTTTCATTACTGGCTGCACTTGTTTTACAATAGGAATTGCTTGATTAATAATGTTAAGCGTCTTTTGAGTTCCATTTAATATACCTCCGAATGTTATACCACTATTAGCTAAAGTATTTCTTATACTACCAAATAATGATGGCCTTATGGGCATAAAATAGGGATTATAATAATTCATGTAATTCACCTCTAACATATTATATGTTTTTAATTAAAAATGTTTTAAATAAAAAGAAAATATGCTATAATTACCATGGTAGGATAAAAGGAAGGTGCTATATGAAAAGAATATTACTTGCTCCATTTTTATTTGTATATAAATTCTTTAAATATGCATTTTCTGGTTTAATGTATATGCCACTTCTTATTTGGAACTTTTTTTCACATGCTTTTTTAACAGTACAAATTATATTTGGTACTATTAGACATTATTTTATGTGGAAAGATACTGAAAGAAAACAACAAGAACTTGTTACATATAAAAAACCAAAATATACTTTGGGCGAAAAAATTGAAATGCTTGGCAGTAGATTTATTAGGAAAAAACCTGCTAAAAATCGTATACCTATTGATATTGATTTTAATGGATTAGATGCTAAAAAATCTAAAATTAAACAAACTTACATGTATGAAGTCTTAGATCATGATGGTAAAACAAAAATTGGATATTTTGATGCTTTTTCTAAAGTTGAAGTTTATTCTTATTTACTTAATGAAGGATATAAAGTTATTTATAATATTCAAACTTCATCTTGGATACGTTTATTTAATGGTAGTATTTCACAAAGCTCTAAGATTAAAACAAAAGACCTTATATTTATGCTTACCCAGTTATCTACATATATAAAAGCTGGTATACCACTTATGGATTCTGTTAAAATTTTAACTAAACAATTTAAAAGTAAATCATATCAAAAAATATTATCATCTGTTGCTTATGAACTTTCTGTTGGAGAAAACTTTAGTAATGCTTTAGAAAAACAAGGGAATGCTTTTCCTAAACTGCTTGTAAATATGGTTAGATCTTCTGAAATGACTGGAGAATTACCTGAAGCATTAGATGATATGGAAGAATATTATACAGAGATAGATAGTACTAGAAAAGCTATGGTAAGTGCTATGATGTATCCTATAATTATATTTGTTATAGCTATAGGTGTAGGCTTATTTATAATGCTTTATGTAGTACCAAAATTTGTTAATATATATGAATCATTAGATACAGAACTTCCAGGTATAACTAAATTTGTTTTATGGTTAAGTAGTTTCTTGAGTGATTATGCAATATTAATAGCTGTTGGATTTATTATATTCTTACTTATATTTATGTATGCTTATAGAAATATTAAAGCATTTAGAGCAGCGTTCCAAAATATTGCTATGAGAATACCAGTATTTGGAAATATACTTATATATAATGAAGTTACTATGTTTACAAAAACCTTTTCATCACTATTATCACATAATGTATTAATAACTGATAGTATGGATATTTTAAATAAAATTACTAATAATGAAATATATAAATCATTAATATTAGATGCTGTAACACAAATTGCTAAAGGTGGTAAACTATCAACAGCCTTTAAAGATCATTGGGCTTTTCCAATACCTGCATATGAAATGATAGTTACAGGTGAAATGACTGGTCAGCTATCAGAAATGATGAAAAAAGTATCACTTTATTATCAAGATTTACATAAAAATGCTGTCGCACGTATGAAAACATTTATAGAACCTATTATGATAATATTACTAACTGTAATGGTAGGAGTTATAGTACTTGCTATCGTTGTACCTATGTTTAATATGTATAGTGCAATTCAAAATTAAGGGGGATTATATGTATATTTATATGATATTTGTATTTTTTATTTCAGGCGCTATATTAGGATCATTCTATAATGTTGTTGGATATAGATTACCTAAAGGTGAATCAATAATAAGCCCTCCTAGCCACTGCCCTAAATGTAATCATAGACTTGGAGCATTAGAACTAATACCAATTGTTTCATATATATTATTAAAAGGAAAATGTAAACATTGTAATACAAAAGTTTCTGCATTTTATACTGTATTTGAATTATTAACTGGTTTATTATTCGCTTTAGCTTTTATTTCATATGGTTTATCATTAGAATTAATAATTGCTTTAACATTTATATCAATGCTTGTTATAATAGTTGTAAGTGATTATAATTATATGATAATTTCTGATGAAGTTTTAATATTTTTCTCTATACTTTTAGGTATAGAAATATTCTTTATTCATGGAACAGATGCATTTTTAAGTAGTATAATAAGTGCTCTTTTAGCATTTATAACAATGCTTTTGATAAAATTAGGCGGCGATAAACTATTTAAAAGAGAATCAATGGGTGGGGGAGATATTAAGTTAATGTTTGTATTTGGGCTTGTCTTAGGCTATCCTATGACAATAGTTTCTATATTTTTAGGTTCTATTGTAGGACTTGTAATATCATTAATAACATTAAGGAAAAATCCTGAGCATATTATACCTTTTGGTCCATTTTTAGCTATTGGAGCTTTAATAATAGTTTTATTACAAATAAATCCTGATATGATTTTAGAAATTTATAATCTATAAAAAGCCAACTACGAAGAAGTAGTTGGTTTTTGAATATTATTAATATTTGTATTAGTAGAATTTACATTAACATTTTGACTAGAAGTAAGAGGACTTGATATATTATTTGTTACATTAACAGTATTTGTAATATGTCCTGCGTTTTCTTCCGCAGTATGTAATTCTTTTGTCTTTTTAATTATACTTTTTAAACTAAGATTGTCTGAAAGACTTGGATCATCATCTAATTCAATTAAATTTAAAATTTCACTAAAGGTAGTTTTACCTGCAATAACTTTTTTAAGACCATCTTCAAGTAATGTATCAACGTCTCCTTCATAAACAAGTTTTCTAAGTTCTTCTTTATCTGCATTTTCACTTAAAGCATCTCTAATTGCTGAACTTATATATAAAACTTCTTGAATAGCAATTCTTCCTTTATAACCACTATTACACTTATCGCATCCTTCAACATCATAAATTTCTTCTACATCCATATCTGTAACCGCTTTAAATATTTCCTTTTCATAAGTAGTAGTTTTTCTTTTAACTTTACAGTGTGGACATAACATTCTAGCTAATTTTTGAGAAATAATTCCTGTTAAAGAACTTGCAAGTAGATATTTAGGAACATCCATATCAATTAAACGTTCAATAGTTGTTAAAGAGTTATTTGTATGGATTGTAGATAAAACTAAGTGCCCTGTTATAGATGCTCTAATAGCAATTCTAGCTGTTTCACTATCACGTATTTCTCCAATCATTATGATATTTGGGTCTTGACGTAAAATTGAACGTAATGCCTCAGCAAAGGTCATACCAATTTGGCTATTTACTTGTACCTGATTAACACCCTCTAAGTCCATTTCTACTGGATCTTCAACAGTAATTATATTTGTAGTAGATTTATTTAAGTGCTGTAAAATAGAATACAAAGTGGTTGATTTACCAGAACCAGTCGCACCTGTTACTAATATAATTCCATTTGGTATTCCAATCATTTCTAGTACTTTTTTATAATTTTCTTCACTAAATCCTAATGTATCAATACCTGATAAACTTCTAGAGTAATCTAAAAGTCTTATAACAACTTTTTCTCCAATATTAAGTGGTAAAACAGAAACACGCAAATCTAAATATACTCCATCAATTGTTGCTTTAATCGCTCCATCTTGAGGTCTACGGGATTCAGTAATATTCATCTTTGAAATAGTTTTAATACGGGTAATTATATAATCTCTATATGCGTTTGGGACATTTGCATAGTCAATTAATATTCCATCTATACGTATACGAATAAGTAAACTTTTTTCTCTAGGATCAAAGTGAATATCACTCGCACCACGTTTTGAAGAATCAACTAATATTTCGTTTACAATATCAACAATTGGTTTTTTTTGAAAATCAAATGATTTAAGCATATTATTACCAGCTCCTATCTATTATTTTGTGCTTAGGACTAGAATTTATCCTAAATATATTATATAATAGTTTCAAGATAAAAACAATACGCAAAGGAAGTTAATTATGAAAAAGAATAATAAAGGTTTTCTAATGGTAGAAACAGTTGTTGTATCAACATTTGTAATGTTTGTTTTAATAATATTATATATTCAGTTTAGTAGTTTACTTATAAATTATAAAAAAAGTTATACATATAATAC
>CAVFIJ010000083.1:0-2499 GCA_963622405.1 Bacteroidaceae bacterium
AATAAAATTATTATAGAGGCATCTTTAAAAAACAATAAAAAATCTTAAAAATATGCTATACTTAATATAGAAAAGAGGTAACATGATGGATAAGAACATATTAGAAGAAATAAGTAAAGATTTAAATATAGATATAAAACAAACCGAGGTTACATTAGAACTTTTACAAGAAGGGAATACTATTCCTTTTATTGCAAGATATAGAAAAGAAGTAACAAAAGGTTTAGATGAAGAGACAATAAAAAAAATTAATGAAGTATATATATATGAGGTAAATCTTTTAAAAAGAAAAGAAGATGTAATAAGATTGATTGCTGAAAAGGAGTTACTTACTGATGAATTAAAAAAGCAAATTTTAATGGCTAAAAAGTTAGTAGAAGTAGAAGATTTATATAGACCATATAAAGAGAAAAAGAAGACAAAAGCCTCTTTAGCTATTAAAAATGGTTTAGAAAGTCTTGCTAAGCAAATAATGGCTTATACTACTAAAAATATAGATGATTTAGTAAAACCATATATTAATGAAAACGTACCTACTTTAGATGATGCGATAGAAGGTGCTAGTTATATTATTGCTGAATGGGTAAGTGATAATGCTTATTATCGTAAATGGATTAGAAATTACATTTTTAATAATGGCTTTATAATTACAAAAAAGAAAAAGGATGCTGACGATGAAAAGAAAGTATATGAAATGTATTATGATTTTAATGAGAGAATTAAATATGCTAAAAGTTATAGAATAATGGCTATAAATAGAGCAGAAGATGAGAAGGTAATAACAGTTAGTATAGAAGTTGATAAAGATAAAATATTAGATTATTTGAATAATAAAATAATTAAGAAAACTGCTCCTTTAAATTATATTATTGTTAATGCTATTAAAGATAGTTTTAAAAGACTTATATTTCCATCTGTTGAAAGAGAGGTACGTAATGATTTAACTAGCAGTGCAGCAGATGATTCTATAAAAAATTTTAGTATTAATTTAGAAAATTTACTTATGCAAAGACCTATGAAAGATAATGTTGTATTAGGCTTTGACCCTGGATATATAAATGGCTGTAAACTTGCTGTTATAGATAAAACAGGTAAGTATTTAGATTCTATGATTATAAAACCATTTACTAAAGGAAGTGATATGGATAAAATAAAAAAACAGATTGCAGAGATTATTTGTAAATATAAGGTGAATATAGTTGCTATTGGTAATGGTACTGCTTCAAGAGAAAGTGAGAAGTTAGTTGCGGATATTATCAAAGAAAATAAACTTAATTGTAAATTTGCAATTGTTTCTGAAATAGGGGCCTCTATATATTCAGTTTCAGCTGAAGCTATGCATGAATTTCCAAATTTATCTCCAAATGAAAGAAGTGCTATTAATATAGGAAGAAGACTACAAGATCCACTATCTGAACTTGTAAAAATACCACCTGAAGGTATGGGAATTGGTTCTTATCAGCATGACCTTCCTTCTAAAAAATTAAAGGAAGAATTAGAGTTTGTTTTAACAAAGGTTGTTAATAGTGTTGGGGTAAATATTAATACAGCATCTTCTTCATTATTAAAACACGTATCTGGTTTAACTAAAAAAAGTATCAATGAAATTATTAAGTATCGTGAAAATATTGGAAAAATTAAAACTAGAGAAGAAATAAAGGATAACAAAATACTTACAAGTAAGGCTTATGAACAAGCTATAGGTTTTCTTAGAATAACTGAGGGAGATAATATATTAGATACAACTTCTATACATCCTGAAAGTTATGATATTGCTAAAAGATTGCTTGAAAGTTTAAATTTAAAAGAAGAACAAATTGGAAGCTCTATTTTAAAAGATAAATTAAAAGATATTAATATTAATGAATATATGACTATTTTAAATACAGATAAATATACACTAGAAGATATAGTAGATGCTTTAATAAAACCAAATAGAGATCCTAGAGATGATATAAGTGGACCTATATTAAAAAGCGATATTTTAGATATTAAAGATTTAAAAGTAGGCATGAAATTAGAAGGTACTATTATAAATGTTACTCCTTTTGGAGCATTTATTGATATTGGACTTCATAATAGTGGTTTTGTTCATATTTCAAAAATAACAAAAGAATATATAAAAGATCCAAATGAAGTTGTTAAAGTTGGGGATATAGTAGGTTGTTATGTAGATGAGATAGATTTAAAAAAAGAAAGAGCATCATTATCTATGCTTAATCCTAAGGAGGCATAATGAAAAAAATTATATTATTTATTATTATTCTTTTAACTTTTTCGGGCTGTAGTGTGCAAGATGAATATTTTAAATCAGAGTGTAAAAAAGTGGTTAAAACGACCGATATAGCCGATAAAATTAAAAAGCTTATTACTTATAATAATCATGATGTAGTAACTAATGTTATTATTACTAGAACTTTTACTACTAAAAATGATGATGGTAAAGATATTATTAAAAATATAAAGGAGTCTATGGAAGATTATAATAATGATTTAATA
>CAVFIJ010000084.1:0-3403 GCA_963622405.1 Bacteroidaceae bacterium
ATGATATTATGGATGGTAATTTTACTTCAAATAAAACTATTCCTTTTGATAAGGTTTGTTTTAATACTGCTAATGTCACTAAAGATAAAGATATTCATTTAATGGTTACAGATATTTATAACTATATAGATTGTTATAGTAAGTTAAATCCTTATAATATTACATTTCATATTGAAATTGGAAACACTTCTAGTATAATAAATTATATTAAAAGTAAAGGTATAAAAGTAGGCCTTGCTTTAAACCCAGATACACTTGTATCTGAAATAATACCTTATTTAAAGGATGTTGATATTGTTTTAGTAATGTCTGTTGTACCAGGAGCTGGTGGTCAAAAATTTATTGATATATCTTCTAAAATAGAATATTTATATAATTATAGACAAGAAAATAATTTATTATACAAAATAGAAGTTGATGGTGGTATAAACGATGTTACTATTAAATTAATAAAAAAAGCAGATATTGCTGTAGTAGGTTCATTTATTACTAATAGTGATGATTATAAAAAACAAATATTAAAATTAGAGGATGCTTATGAATAAGGCTTTTACTTTAATGGAAATGATGGGAGTTATAACTTTACTTGGCATTCTAGCAGTTGTAATAGGTGTTGATGTTAATATGCATATAACTGAAAGTAGAAAAGAAACCTGTAAGATACAGGAAGCAAATATTATAGATGCTGCGAAAACATATTTTTATGATAATGCTTATAATCTTCCAACTATAGATAAAAAGGTAAAATTAAGTATTACTAATGTCCTTAAAAATGAAGGATATTTAGAAAAAGATTTAAAAAATCCTATGACTAATAAATTGTATTCTGATGGTTCATATGTTAGTGTTTCTACAAATAATGAGAAAAATTATGAATATAAAGTTATATATGTAGATGAAAAAGATTGTAATGGGAAATAAAAGTAGGCGATAAAATGAGAAAAAAAGGATTTACTTTAATTGAGTTGGTTGGAGTAATTATAATTATAGGTATACTCGCAGCTGTTATTACAGCTGTAGTTACTAAAAACATATATGAAAGTAGACAAAAAGTAGCTTTAGAACAAGAAAATACTATTATTGATGCTTCAAAATCTTATTTAATAGATAATCCTGATTCTATAGATAATAACGAATGTTTTGTTACTGTTGGTATATTAAGGGATATGGGTTATTTAGATGATGATTTAATAAATCCCTTAACTCAAAAAAGGTATAAATCGAAAACTTGTGTATCTTATATAGATAGTGCATATTCAGTTACTTATGTTAATGAAAAAGGTCCTAGTACTGAAGGAGAGGTAAAAGAGACAGAAGAACATGAGGTTATTTATGATTGTGTAACAAATGGTGGAACTTGCCCATCTAGTACTTCTAACTATAATGCTATAGAAGATGAGGCTATTGATTTATCAGCAAAAGCTGTTAAAAAAGGCTGGAAGTTTATTGGTTGGAATACTAATAAGTATGCTAAATCGGCTTTAAAGAAAAAATATATGGGTAAAAAGGATATTACTTTGTATGCAATATATAAAAAAGAGGCTATAAAATTAAGTGCAGACTTTGAAGTACAAAATAGTGATAGTGCATATGCATCTTCTGATAAAGCAACTTGTAATATAAAGGCTGTTTATAATAATGAAAAGCAAGGTTCTACTTGCCAAGCAACTGTACCAACACTTACAGCAAAAGCAGGATCTGAAGTGATAGGTTGGAATACAGATAAAACTTCTCATGATGCAATTTTAGTAAGCGGAGATGCTCTAACATTAAGTGCTCATGAAACTAGTCCTCGTTATTATTCAATTACTAATTATAATCCTAAAAAAGCAACATTTTATGTTATGGATAATAATGCTTTAAATAACGAAACAGAGTCTAGAACATGTACTATATATAATATAGAAACAGAATGTAAAATAGAGGTTCCAAGTATAGTAGCTAAAGATGGTTATACAGCTTATGGCTGGAATACTGATAGTAGTGCTACTACGGGCACATATAAAGGAGAAGAAATTTTAACATTTGAACGCGATACTAATAATAAAACATTCTTTTCAATAACTCGTTGGGATACTCCACTTAAAGCAATATTTAATGGTAACAATTCTACTATTAAAGGTGATTCTTCGGCTGAATGTTATTTATATAATGGAAAAATAGATTGTAATGTTTCCGCTCCAGAAGTAGAGCCAAACAAAGATACTCCTACTTTTGTAGGCTGGAATCTAGATAGTAACGGTAAGACTAATGATAATAATTTTAATACTAAAACTAATGTTTTAAAACTTAATAGAAATAATATGGGGAAAGATTGGTATGCTATTACTAAGAAGGCTATAACAATTAAGGCTACATTTGAGCCAAATGGAACTAAGATAAATAAACAGACTAAAAGTTGTAATTTAACACTTTATAATGGAGCTTTAGAAGATGATTTAAAAATAAGTGAAAGAGGATGTACAGTAGAAACGCCTACAATAGATAAAAGTATATTACCAGATAATTATGATACATTTATAGGCTTTAATATTGATAGTAATGCAAAAGAAAATATTAACCATGTAGAAAATAAAAGTTATTATGAAAATGGAACTTTATATTTATCATTAGTAGATGATGAAAAAGTTAAGTGTGATAAAAATAGAACAGAGTGTACATCAGTATGGTATCCTATTACTAAAAAAGAAGCTGTTACACTTAGTGCTACTTTTAATGGTAATAACTCTATAATAGGGAATATTGAAGTAAATTCATGTATATTAAAAGAAGTGTATAATGGTAAAAAACAAGATAAAACTTGTAATATTTCTACCCCAGAAGTAACAAATACACCTAGTACTACTCCAGAGTTTATAGGCTGGAATATGAATAAAGATGGAAAAACTAATGATGATAGTTATGATGATGGAATTTTAACTTTAAATGAAAGTAATACTGGTCATACATGGTATGTTATAACTAAGGGTGAAAGTGAGACGTTAGAAGCTGAGTTTGTTATACAAGATAAAACAGGATTAAGTGGTAATTCTGGAACAATGAAATGTATAATAGATGCTCCTTATAATGGAAATATAAGAGGTGATAGATGTACTCTTAATACTCCTATTTTAGAAAGCAAAAATGAAAGTTATACCTTTGTAGGATGGAACGAAAATAAAAAGGCAAAAGAATCTTCTGTAAGTGATATAATCACTTTATATAGTGGTAATAAAAAACCTACGTTTTATTCTATATCTTATAAAACCTTAACTGCAACTTTTAATTCTAATGGAAGTAATATAGAAGGGGTAGATGAAAGTGGTAGCGTTCAAAAAGAATGCTATGCTTATAATGGGGACGATTCATGTGATGTAGATGTTCCTAGTATTACAAGAGATAATTTTAATATATTAGGTTATAG
>CAVFIJ010000085.1:0-7440 GCA_963622405.1 Bacteroidaceae bacterium
ATATTATCATGCATTTTATTTATAATTTCATCTAGATTGCTATAGTCTTTTTTATTTAGATGACAATGGGTATCTATCATCATATGTATCCCTCTCTTTTTTACTTATGTTATATTCATTATCTTTATATAATTTTTTAACTCTTTTTCCACTTCTTTTATTGTTACATTACCTTCAACTTCTTCTTCTAATAATTTTTCTAAATATTTAGAAGTTTTTAAATTATCAAATTTTTGAAGACAAATAGCCATATCCCACTATAATTGTTTTACATAATTATTAGTTTTATATTGTTCTTTATTTTCATTAAGACTTGAATCTAATTCTCTTTCGCTCATAACTTATTCCTCCTCGTATAATTGTATCATAAAATATCTGATAGTAGAATTTTTACACTATTTTATTATTTATTTAAAATGTATAAAAAATATAAGAGGCCAATTAATATTGCAAGAGTTGCGGCGAAGCTTACTATAATCAAGGCATATTTATATCTTATTTGAGATATTATGTTTGATTTTTTTGGAATTATTTCTTCTTTTTCTTCTTGTTCGCGATACATTTTTGGTAATAATAGTGTGGTGCTTGCAAGTACTTCAGTTCCTTCTTTTGCTTTTTTTAATATTTCGTTTAACTCTGATGTATTTGGTTTTTGAATTATTTTTAGTGTTCCTTTAGTATATATATTACTTAGGTTTGAGTATATGAAGTTTGTTAGGATACTAAGGTCATCAAAGATATATTTTCCCTTTAACTGTGGTAACAGTTTTTCATAATAATACCATTTATCGTTTATACGAAATGCAAGGGCAAAATGATATTTATTAGGGTTAGTGGTTGTTTGAAAAAACATTCTTATTATTTCATATCCTTTGTTTTCTAAAAATAACGCCATGAATTCTATAACTTCGTTAGACTTTTCTAAATTATAGGTTTTTCCATCTATTACAGCATTGTTATTATTTATGATAAAGTCATAGAGGCTATTTATTGATATTATTCCAAGATTTATATATTCTTCTAATATTTTATTTTCCATTATAGCCTCCTTTTATTTGATATATTTATAATAGCACACATAAGTTTTTTAAGCAAAAAAATTAGGTATATTTTTTTCTTTATTTCACAAAATATCATTAGAAAGAAGGTCTTTTATGCATAACTCTTTTATGGTTAGAAGAATTGATGATTTAGGTAGGATTGTTATTCCTAAGGAGCTTAGAAGAAGATTAAGAATTAAAAATGGAGATAATTTAGAAATTGCTGTTGATGATGATTCTATCATTATAAGTAAGCATGATTTTATGAGTAAATTTAAAGATATATATATAGGTATAATTGATTCATTTTATAAAGTTATAAATAAAGATATTTTACTTACTAATAATGATATTTATTTATATGGAACAGGAGAGGCTGGCAAGAAAGTTTCTTTTAAAAAGGTTGCGAGGGAGATTACAAATATAATGGAGAAAAGGTGTGATGATTTAGTTAAAGGTAGTTTTTCTCTTACTGATGGTTATGTTTTTAATGGTAGTTTGTTTATAAGTCCTTTTATTGTACATGGGGATATTATGGGTGCGATTATTTTGGCATCTGATAATGTTACAGATTCTGATATTATGATTATGAACGGTATATCTGCATTTATTTGTGCGTATATTGAATAAAATTTTTTTATGTGCTATAATTTGTCCTAGTAAAGGCGTTGAAGAAGAGAAGAATAGGTGACTTTTTAGAGAGTTTATGTTTGGTGAAAATAAATAAGGTGACTATTTTAAATGACTTTGGAGCTGCTTAGGACGAGGACATGCGTTAAATGTTTGAGGCAAGTGTTACTTGTGAATTAAGGTGGTACCACGTAAATTACGTCCTTATATGTTATAAGGATTTTTTTGTTTGGAGGGAATATATGAGAAAGTTTTTTAAGATTAGTGCTGATGAGTTTATAAAGTCTAATTTGGGTAGTGAATCTGATTATAATGATTTTTCTTTACCTAGTAGGAGTACTAAATTTAGTGCAGGTTATGATTTTAAGTTACTTAGTGATGTTTTATTAAAGCCTGGGGATAAAGTTACTATTCCAACGGGAATTAAGGTTTCTATGGAAAAGGATGAGGTTTTAATGATTTTTATTAGAAGCAGTTTAGGTTTTAAGTATAATATTAGGCTTTGTAATCAAGTTGGGATTATTGATAGTGATTATTTTAATAATTCTGATAATGAGGGGCATATATTTATTAAGATTGAAAATGCTGGTGCTGAGACTGTTTCTTTTAAAAAAGGAGATAGGTTTGCTCAAGGTATTTTTGTTAAGTTTTTAACGACTGATGAGGATTGTGCTACTACTGTTCGAAATGGTGGTATTGGAAGTACAGATAAGGAGTTGCAATGATGAATGGTAAGCGTTTATTGATATCACATATAGCTGATGAAGATGGAATTACACCTGTTATTTTATCTAAACTTGTTTTTAAAGATATTGATTTTATTTTAGTTAATCCAGAAGAAACTAGTAAATGTTATTTAGAAAATGTTGATAATTATGATTTTGTTTATATAACTGATCTTAATATAAGTGAAGAGTTAGCTGCAAGAATTGATAAGGATGATACTCTTAAAAGTAAAACTTTGATTTTTGATCATCACAAGAGTAATATGGGTTTAAATAAATACGATTTTATTACGGTTATTACTTTGAAAAATAATAGAAAAGAGTGTGCGACCAGTATTTTTTATGAATATCTTTGTAGTATTTCTGACAATGAAATATTGCATAAAGAGTCTACTAGAGGTTTAACTGAACAGGTTAGGATTATTGATACTTATGATTTTAAGTCTAAGGAAGATGAAGGGGCTCATAAGTTAGGCTTGTTATTTTCTATTTTAGGAAGAGATAATTTTATTGATTATTTTGATAAATATATTAGATGTCATGATGTTTTTGAATATACTGAGAAAGAGGAATTTTTGATAAAATTAGAGAAAGACAGAATGGATAATTATTTGAGTCAAAAAAAAGATGAGGTTATGAGGGTAAATATTGATGGGTATAAAACTATGGTTGTTTACGCAGAGAGATATCGTAGTGAGCTTGGTAATTATTTAGTTAACTTATATAATGATATTGATTTTTCGGTTATTATAAATGTTTCACGTGGCGTTAGTTATAGAGGTGCTGGAAAAGTTGATTTAAGTGTATTTGCTTCTAAGTATGGTGGGGGCGGTCATATGGATGCATCTGGCAATTCTATTCCAAGCGATTTACTTAAGAATATTACTAAGTTAATTTTTAAAAATGTTTATTTTGAGGAGGATGAAAATGAATAAAACTTTTTATATTACGACGCCTATTTTTTATGCGTCTGGGAAACCCCAAATTGGAAATACTTATACTTCTGTGCTTTCTGATGCGATTGCAAGGTATAAAAGAATTATGGGATATGATGTTATGTTTCAAACTGGTATGGATGAACATGGTTTGAAGGTTGAGCAAAAGGCAAACAGTTTTGGAAAAAAGCCACAAGAATTTGTTGATGAGATTGCTCTTGAGGTTAAAAATATTTTAGCTATTATGAATATAAGTTATGATAAGTTTATTAGGACAACTAATTCTAATCATAAAGAGGTTGTTCAAAAGATTTTTAAGAAGTTATACGATAATGGAGATATATACAAAGGTAAATATGAAGGATTATATTGTACTCCTTGTGAATCTTTTTTTACTAAAAGCCAGCTTATAGATGGTAAGTGCCCTGACTGTGGCAGGGATGTACAATCTATGAAAGAAGAGGCATATTTTCTTAAGCTTTCTAAATATGAAAAATGGTTACGTGGTTATATTAATGAGCATGAGGATTATATTGTTCCTTCTATTAAAAGAAATGAGATGCTTAGTTTTTTAGATAATGGGCTTGATGATTTATGTGTTTCTAGGACTTCTTTTGATTGGGGTATTAGTGTTCCATTTGATAAGAAGCATGTTATTTATGTTTGGTTAGATGCTCTTACTAATTATATTACTTTTCAAGGTTATATGAGTGATGAAGATAATTTTAATAAATACTGGCCTGCGGATGTGCATGTGGTTGGAAAAGATATATTAAGGTTTCATTCTATTTACTGGCCTATTATGCTTCATGCTCTTGATCTTCCGATTACTAAACAGGTTTTAGCTCATCCTTTTTATGTAGATGCTAAAGGCGGAAAGATGAGCAAGTCTAAGGGTAATAGTTTGTTTGCTGATGAGATGGTTAAGTTTTTTGATGTTGATGCGATTAGGTATTATTTACTTAGTGAGCTTGGACTTACTCATGATGGTAATATTGGATATGAACTTATTATCGACAAATATAATTCTGATTTAGCGAACACTTTAGGAAATCTTGTTAATAGAACAATTAGTATGAGTCATAAGTATTTTGATGGGGTTGTTGAATTTCCTAAAGAGACTGACCCTTTAGATAAAGAGTTAATTGACATGGCTACTGGTTTAGGAAGTAAAATTGATAAATATATGAATGAATTTAAGGTGGCTAGTGCTCTTAATCTTATTTTTGATTTATATAGAAGATGTAATAAATATATTGATGAAACTACTCCTTGGCTACTTGCTAAAGATGAAAATAAAAAAGATAGGCTTAATGCTGTTCTTTATAATTTACTTGAGGCAATTAGAATTGGGAATGTTTATTTGAGGGCTTTTTTACCCGAGACAGCTGACAAGATTTTTAAGCAGTTAAATACACAAAATAAGGATGTAGAGTCTACTTTAGATTTTAAAGGTATGGATAGTGGTATTAAGCTTAATAAGCCAGAAGTTTTATTTAAAAGAATTGATAAGAATGAAATGTTAAAAAATATTTATGGGGAATAAGGGATTATTCCTTTTTTATTTGCACTTTTTATATAATAATGATATACTTTGACTGTATTATTAATTGTGAGGGGGAAAATAATGAATACATATAATAAAACTGGTTATCCAGCAATTGATAAACCATGGGAAAAATATTATGATAAAGTTGAGCTTTATAAACCAAAAAAGTTAAAAACAGTTTATCAAGAAATTTATGATAACAATATAGATTATCCAAAGGATTTAGCTCTTGAATATTTTTATGCTCACATTAGTTTTGAAAATTTATTTAAGAATATTGATAAGACTGCGAAGGCTCTTGAAGAGTATGGAGTTAAAAAAGGCGATTTTGTTACTATTTGTGCTCCTGGGATGCCTGAGACTATTTATAGTTTTTATGCACTTTCTAAATTAGGTGGGGTTGCGAATATGATGGCTCCTTACTTTGATTTAAATGGGTTAACTGAGAGAATAAATGATTGTGAAAGTAATTTACTTATTGTTATGGATAGTTTTTATAATGTTATAAAATCAGCGATTGATAAGTCTAGAATTGAGAATGTCGTGATTGTTCCTACTCTTAATAGTTCTCCACTTAGAGTTGTATCAAGACCTAAGTATAAGTTACAAAAAAACAGTAATGAGATTTATTGGAATAATTTTATAAACGATGGGAAACATAGGCTTAAAAAAGAGTCTCTTCCATATGAAGAAAATAGACCTCTTGCGATGGTTTATTCTAGTGGTACTACAGGTGCTTCTAAGGGTATTTTGCTTTCTAATGATAGTTTTCAAAATTCTATACAATCTTATCCTGCTTTAGGTATAAATTTATCTAGAGGGCAAAAGTTTTATCAAATAATACCAACTTGGTATTCTACTGGTCTTAGTACTTCTGTTCATTTACCTTTAGCATATGGCTCTACTGTATTTATGGATCCAAGGTTTAAGAGAGATGTTTTTGTTAAAAATGTTATTAAGCATAAACCTAATTATGCAGTTGCGGCGACTAGTATTTATGAAGGTTTTTTGGATGAGAAGCTTGTTGGAAATAAAGATTTATCTCATTTTAATTATCCTTTTGAAGGTGGTGAGCCTTTAAGAAGCGATGTTGCTAAACAAATTAATGATGTTTTTAAAAAGCATGGAAGCAACGCCAAGTTAGGAGCAGCTTATGGTCAGTGTGAATGTGGTGGAGCGATTACGACACAGACTACTGATGATGAACATTCAGAAGGTTCTGTTGGTATTCCTCTTCCTGGGGTTACTTTAAATATTATGAATGATGATTATGAGATGATGCCTTATAATGAACGAGGGGTTATTTATGCAAATACACCATGTAGTATGATAGAATATTATAAAAATAAAGATGCGACTGATGAATATTTTTATATAGATGAAAACGGAGTTAAATGGAATAATACTGGAGATATTGGTTACATTGATGAGAATGGTGAATTATATGTTCTTGGTAGGAGTAGTGATTATTCTATTATAAATGATGCGAAGGTTTATAATTTTGATATTGAAAATATTATTATGCAGTTTGATGAAGTTAGTTTATGTGATGTTTTAGAAAGAAAAAGTGATGATGGATTATCTACTATATCTGCTCATTTGATTTTAAACGATAAATTTAAAGATGATTATGATAATGATAAGGATAAGCAGTTTGATTTGTTTAAACGAATTCAAGACGCTATATATGATGAACTTGGAAATGTTTCTTTTGTTCCATCTTTATTTAAAATTAGAACTGAATTCCCTTGTGCACCTTCTGGTAAAAGGGATATTAATATGATGAATGAGGAAACTGATGGCTTTATAAAGATGCCACAATATGTTTCTAAAAATAAAGTTAAAAAACATTCAATTAAATAAAAGAATTATAAAGAGGTGTTTGTTATGATAGTTACTAATTTAACTATGCTGATTATATTTAGTATTCTTTATATGTTTGGTGTTTTAATTGTTTATTTTTCAAAAACAAGACTAAAGAATGATGAAACGATGATTTATTCATTATTGATTATTTCTAATATAATTGGTTTGTTTTTACAATTATTATGTGATTTAGTTTCTTTTAGATATGATGAGTTGCCACATATGCTTTGTGATTTAATTTTTAGATTTTATTTATTGTATTTTGTGATATGGACAACTTTGATTTTTATATATTTAATTAAAATTGCATTAAAAAATAAAACTAAATTAACGAAATTAGTAATTTTATTAGCATTTTGTGTTGGTTTTCTTACAATGATTTTACCTTTTGATTTATACAGAGATGTTGCTCAGCGAATATATTATACTCATAATGGAGCGGTTAATTTTGTTTTTGCATATGCAGGGATAATTGGTTTATTTATGTTTATAATTTTAATTATTAAAAGAAAAACTATTAGCAAGAAAAAATCAATACCTTTATGGATTTTCATTATTTTTGGTTTGATATTAACTTATGTGCAAATGAAGAAGCCTGAGATTGTAATTACGGCAGCGATGGAAAGTTTCATTTGTTGTATGATGTATTTTACTATAGAAAATCCAGATATTAAGATGATAGGTGAATTATATAA
>CAVFIJ010000086.1:0-9760 GCA_963622405.1 Bacteroidaceae bacterium
TAATATCATTGAATATACATATTCATTCGGATTTGGAACTATTGGTAATAAGTATGGATATAATTTTATTATTAATAAGTATAATATATTTGGCTTATATCCAAAATTATAAGTAATAAAAGTACATAATATATTTTCTGTAATTAAAGGAATAAAAGTAACAGAAAATAATAAAAAGGTAGATTTAGAAAGACTTAAATCATTTATTGAAAATGCGACTGTACTATCAAAGCAAATAAATAAAATACAAATAAGTACTATTAAAGGTATACTTTCACTAGATTTTGTAACTAAGGTATATCTTAAATATTCCTTAACAATTATATAAAATATTAATGGTAATATAATACTTGTAAGACCACTAAATGTAAAATAATTACTTGTTTTTGAAAAACTAATTATAATGCCTGATAAATAATATATTAAAAAGAAACTAATTAATATTATAAGTAGATGCATCATTACATCTTTAGTATATCTATGATTATCTTTCTCAAAACCAAACATTATTTTTACTATCAAAAGTAAAAATAACATAAAGAAAGATAAATATAAAGTATTAAATATTTAGAATATAAAACTATTACATATCAAAAACAATATTATAGTTAATGAGAAGATTATAAGCTTAATATAACTCTTTTTCATACTTATCTTTCCCCTTTGATATTCTTTTTTATAGAAAATGACACAGTGATAACTGTGTCATTTTGTTTTTAACATTTTAATCAACTGAACTGTAATTTAATGTTATATCACCAAATGAAACAGTAAAATCACCATCAGCCACTTCACTACCTTCTTGGTATTCAATAGTAACAGTTACAAGTTCACTAGACTTTTTAACTAATTTATGATTTGAAATACTAGCAATTCCACTATTTGTTTCTGATTCACTACCAACTTTTACTTTTACAGAGATTCCAGAACAAGCTTTTTGAACTAGCTCATCTGTAGTTCCAGTTCCTGCAGTACAAACTTTTGTTGATGTTTGTCCAGAAACGTTAGCATATACAATACTTTTTAAATAAGCATCTAGTTCACCTTTATTATATGCATAAAAGTTATATACAGCTTTTTGACCTGGTTCAGTAAATGTAGCTTTTAAATTAGAAATTGTTGGACTATTGCTGTTATCAATAGTAGCATTAGTTGCAACTAAATCAGTAGGTGTAACTGTTGGAATTATTTCAGCAGTAAGCACTTCAGTAGCAGAACTTGAAAAATCAACGTTAAATGAGTTAGCATCTGGGTTTACATTTGCAGATGATTTAATAGTTAAAACATTTGAAAATGCTGCGAAACCAATTGTTAAACCAACTACTCCCACAATAAGTGCTGCAATAGCAATAACCTGTATCTTTCTATCTTTCTCCATTATTATTCCTCCTATCGTGTTAATAGTACCACAATAAATTTGGTTTGTAAAGAGTCAAAAATCAAAATTTTTCTTGATTTTTATATATATTTTTTTTATAATGTGTACCGGAGGTATAAATATGACAAAAGTTATTGTTGATAAAAATTTATGTATTGGTTGTGGTGCATGTACAGGTATTGCAAATGATTCTTTTACTATAGGAGATGATGGTCTAGCAGAGGCAATTAAAGATGAAGTTACTGAAGAAGTAAAAACTGCTATTGAATGCTGTCCTGCAAGTGCTATTAAAACTGAAGAAGAATAAAAAACTTTACTCATTTTTTGTTGAGTAAAGTTTTTTTACTTCTTTGATAGATAACTTTCTATATTCTCCAGATTTTAGTCCTTCAAGAGTAAGGAATGAATATTTTTCTCTTTTTAAAGATGTAACTTTATATCCTATAGTTTCAAACATTCTTTTAACTTGGTGATATTTTCCCTCATGAATAGTTAATTCTATTATTGATTTGTTATTTTTTTTATCTATTTTCTTTATTTTAACCTTTGCTCTAGCAGTCTTTATCCCATCAATTATTACGCCTTTTTCTAATGATTTAACTTTTTTAGGATCTACAGCCTCATTTATTTTAGCAATATATACTTTTTGTATTTTATTTGAAGGATGAGATAAAATATTGGTAAGCTCTCCATCATTTGTTAATAAAAGAAGACCACTTGTATCATAATCTAATCTGCCTACCGGATATAATCTTTTTTTTGTTTCTATTAAATCTAAAACAGTTTTGCGTCCTTTTTCATCTTTTGTAGATGTTATTATTCCTCTTGGTTTATATAATAATATATATTCTTTATCTTCTACTTTTAACTCATTATTTTCTACCATAATAATATCTGAAACAGATGCTTTAACACCAACACTAGTTACTGTATTTCCGTTTACTTTTACTTTTCCTTGTTTTATTAGTTCTTCTGCTTTTCTTCTAGAGCAGTAACCACTATTTGCAATTATTTTCTGTAATCTTTCCACGTTTATCACCAAATCAATTATATAAGAATGGTTTAAAAAAAGCAATAATTTATATAAATAACGGTACTATTAAAAGGCTTAAAATAACGGTTGCTAAATCAGCTATTAAGCCTGCCCATAAGGCATATTTAATTTTTTTTATTCCTATTGTTCCAAAGTATAGAGTTATTATATAAATGGTAGTATCACTTGAACCTTGAATTACTGATGATAACATACTAAGATAACTGTCTGGACCATATGTTTGATACATATCATTTAAAAGAGCAAGTCCAAATGAGCCAGAAAGAGGTCTCATTACAGCAATAGGAAGTATTTCAAGGGGAATGTTTATCATAAGAAATATTGGTTTTAAAAATGTAAATAAGCTGTCAATAAGACCACTATTTGTAAATATATTTATACCAAATATCATAGCAAGCAAAGATGGAAACATATTTAATATCATTGGAAGTGCTTCTTTTGTTCCCTCTATAAAAGTATCATATACATTTAATTTTTTAGATGTGCCATATATAATTACTATTATTACTATAAAAGGAATAAATAAACTTGATAGTATTTTCATTTATATCTCCTATAAAGTATTCTATCTATTACAAGACCTATAAATAAGGAGAGAAAACTAACTATTATGCAAGGAATTACAATATTAGAAGGTTCCGTTGAATCATGCATCATTCTAAGTGAGATTGTAGTTGTGGGAATAAGGGTAATACCACAAGTGTTAATTACTAAAAAGGTAATCATACTTCTTGAAGCAACTTTTTTGTCTTTATTTAGTGTTTGCAAAGATTCCATAGCTTTTAGGCCAAATGGTGTTGCGGCATTACCAAGCCCAAATATATTAGCAATTATATTTGACGATATAAAACTTAATGATTCATGTCCTTTTGGAATATCAGGAAATATTTTAAGTAAAATTGGAGAAAAGGCTTTTGACATTTTTAATAATAAACCAGATTTTTTAGCAATATTCATAAGTCCAAGCCAAAGAGCAAGTAACGGAAATATTTGTATTACTAAATCAAGAGCAACTTTACCACTTGATAAAATTTGAGTATTTAAAACATCTGGTTTTCCTGCTTTTATTAAATATAATGAGCCACTTATTATAAAAAATACCCATAGTTTATTAATCATTTTTTATCCAATCTTTTATTTTATTTATTAATGATTTTCTTTTAGTATCTTTTATTTCTAAATATATATTTTCTGTTTTAATTTTTTTATCTGCAAGAAAAACTTCTACTCTTCCAACTTTTTCTTTATTATTAGGATTTCGTTTTTTTTCTATTTTAAATTTTAATTTTATATTATCTTTTTCACTATCCAAAAGGGGGTACTTAAAGTTATGCTTTATATATAGTTTATTGTTTTTATAATAGTTTTCACCTAATACTGATATATAGCCTTTATTTAATATTTTATATGAACTATAAGATTTAAAAGCCTCTTCATATAATTTTCTATGATCATTCCAATCATTTCCATCATTTAATGTAACAGCAGTTAAGTTTAAATCAGATTTTCTAGCACTTGTTACAAGGGTTCTTTTTGCTATTTTAGTAAATCCTGTTTTACCTCCAGTTGTATACTTATAGCTATATAAAAGTTTATTTTTATTGTGCCATATATAGGTATTTTTATTTGTTTTAAGTTTGTATTTTTTTTCACCAGTTATACGTTTAAATTCCCTATTATTCATAGCATAGCTCATAAGTAAGGCCATATCATAGGCAGATGAATAATTACCTTTTTCTTCATCTAATCCACTTGGATTATTAAATGTTGTATCTTCCATTCCAATTTCCTTGGCTTTTTCATTCATTTTTTGTACAAAGTTATCTACACTACCTGATGTATGAACCGCAATTGCTAAAGCAGCATCATTTCCACTTCTAAGCATAAGACCATATAGTAAATCTTCTATTGTAAGTTTTTCTCCTTTTTTTATATAAATACCAGAGCCATAAGCTTGCTTTATCTCATCACCAATAGTAACTTTAGTTTTTATATTAATGTTTTCAGTAGCTATTACAGCGGTCATTATTTTAGATATAGACGCTATTGACTGGATGTTATGGGAATTTTTGGCATAAATTATACGATGAGAATCCATATCCATTAATATAGCAGAAGAAGCAGAAGTACTATAAGCATTAACATTTATAGGAAGTAAAATTAGTATTGCTATTAAAAATTTTTTCATAGGTTATCACCTATGTTAAGTTTATGAAAAAATAATAAAAAAATAACAGAAGGACTGTTATTTTAGGGTTATGATAATTATAAATATTATAAATCTAAACTATTTTTATCTAGTAAAAATTCTTGCACACCAATCACTAATATTCCTTCTTCGGTTATCCAATGTTTTATATTGTCTTTAACAACAATAATTTTTTTAAAATTATCATTAATATTCATAAGAGGTCTTTCTTCTTGAATCGTTTTTTCCCTAGTTTCTAAATTTAATGCTGATTGAATATAATATCTTTTTTGTCCTAAATTACATACAAAATCAACTTCTAATTGTTTTCTTTGATTACCATCCCTTAGTTCAACCAACCCAACATCTACATTATATCCTCTTATTAATAACTCATTATATATAATGTTTTCCATTAAATGGTTTTCTTCTTGCTGTCTAAAATTTAATCTTACATTTCGAAGTCCAATATCAGCAAAATAATATTTACTTGGCGTAGAAATGTATTTTTTTCCTTTAACATCATATCTCTCAACTTTGTTGATAAGAAAAGCATCTGATAAATATTCTATATAAGTTGTAATAGTATGAGTATTTACATCTTTTATTGAATTACTTATAAATGTATTAGTTAATTTTGTTGGATTAGTTAATGAACCAACAGAAGAAGCTAAAATATTAACTAATATATTTAAAATATCAACCCTTTGAACATTATTTCTTTCGATTATATCTCTTAGATAGGTAGTTTCAAATAAATTGTTTAAATAAGAACTTTTTTCTTCTTCTGTTTTTCTTGTTAAAATATAAGGTAATCCCCCATATGTTAAATACTCATTCCAAGCTTCATTTTTGTTGTCAGAAAATGCTTCTAAAAATTCTGAAAAAGAAAGTGGATATACTTTAACTTCATCTCCTCTACCTCTAAATTCAGTTATTATGTCAGATGATAAAAATTTTGAATTACTGCCTGTTACATATACATCAACATTTTTTATATGTAAAAAGCCATTTAATACAGATTCAAAATCATTTACTAATTGTATTTCGTCTAAAATAACATAATACATTTTTTCATCAATAATTAAACTTCTAATATATTCATCAAGAACATCAGGATTTAAATATGCTTTGTTTCTTCGTTCTTCTAAATCAATTTTAATTATATGGTCAGTTTGAACCCCATTATTTATTAAATAATTTTTAAATATTGGGTCTAATAAATAAGATTTCCCAGTTCTCCTTATTCCTGTAATTATTTTAATCATTCCATTTTCTTTTCGGTTTATTAATTTATTTAAATAAATGTCTCTAGATATTTCCTTCATATTATTCCTCCATTTCATTTTTTTGCCGTTTTAGGCAATTTTATGCAATTAAATTATAGCATACTGTTATAATAAGTTCAATATCTCCATTTCATTTTTTTGCCGTTTTCGGCAATTTTATGCAATCATATCTTATACTTACTATAAAAATATTTAATAAAAAAAGAATATTATCTACCCTTAATTTGGATATATTCATACATATATACACTAATTTCCTTTGTACCATTAATTAATCTTTTTTTATAGGAATTATGTAAATGGCCATGGATATGATAAGGTATTTTATTTTTATATAAATAGTATGTAATTCCAAATAATCCTTGATGTGCAGGATTACCCGCCATATCACTATCAAATCTATTGTCATGGCTAATTAATATATCTACTTTTGGTTTATCATTTAAAAAATTAATGCTTTCTTGTTGGGTAAATGATGGAAATTTTGATGGTTTATATTTAAAGCTACCTTGAATGCCCATTATATTTACATCATTAATATTAATGACTGCACCATTTAAATTACTTATATCAAACTCACTTAAATAATCATAATCATGATTTCCTAATAAACCATATAATTTTGATTTATCAATATAATTTAGTATTTTTTTTATATCATATGAACTATGATCACCTAGCAAAATACAAACATCATAGTCTTTATGGGCGTTTATAAATTGCTCAAAGTCATCTATATTTAAACTATTATGTGTATCACTAATTAATATCATTTTTATTGATTTAGTAAACTTATCACAGTTTCCAAATATCTTAAATAATCTTTCTTCTTGATTAGCATATTTTTCATTAAAACCATAAGGATTTAATTTATCCTGCTTTAATTGTTCAATTAGATAATTATAATAATCGTCTGAGCTTTTAAATTTTTCTTTTTTCTTAAAAAAATGAAACATTATTTCTCCTCCTTGCTTTTATAAAATTATATTTATAATAAAAGGTGTTAAAACTTTCTATTATCAAAACACACTGCTTTTGCAGTGTGTTATCTTCTTCTTCCTTTAATCTCCTTTTCTGTGTTTATAAATGATGAAAGTCTTGCAAGTTCTCTTTCTGAAATGTGAATTACTCTTCCACCTTTAGGTTTTATTTCTTCGTCACCAAAAACTATCCATATTGCGTCTACAGGTGTGTTTGGCATAGATGCATATCCATCTGTAAATATTATCTTATTTTCTACTCTTCTAGTAAAGGCGTTTACTGCAACTTCAAAATTTGTTCCGCCTCCACCTTTAAATTCTAAATTATCTATATCAGCAATTTTTCTTATTTCATTAAAACCATAAAATTTAGTATCAAAGCACCCAACTTTAACTTTAGATGTTTGCATTATATTTTTACATTCTCTTAAAAAATTCCTAAGTAAATTTTCATCTATAGATCCACTTGTATCCAAAAGAATTTCCGTCTCTGATATAGGTATTTCTTCTAATCGAGGCTTTAATACACCATATTCTATTTCTGCATTTTGGTATGTCCAATCAACGTCATAATTGATAGCTTCTCTTAAAAGTATTCTCCAGTCTATAAGAGGTTTAGATGCCCCTATATTAGTTATTCTTCTTGTTTCACCATTTGTATCACTACCATGCAGAATTGACTTATTTGCAAGAGATTCTCTTAATTCTTCAAGTTGTTTATCTCTTTCTACTTTATTTTGTTTAAATACTTCTTTTTCACTTAACTCTGTTTTTTCATTACTATTTTCTTGTTCACTTATTTCATTACTTTCTGATTGCTCTTTTTGATGTTTATCCTCTATAGCTTTACCCCACATAGAATGTGTGTCATGTCCAATATCATAATTTTCATCTTCGTTTTCTAAGTTGTCTTGCATAGAGTTTGATGAATCATGTTTACTTTGAGTATTATTATTCTCTTTTGAATTTAAAGAGTTTTGCTCATTTTCTTTTTCTTCTAAAAGTTTTTGATACATTGTTTCTGAATCAAAATTTATGGCATCTGGAATATCAACAGCACCTTCAACTGCAGATAAACCATCTTGTTTTAAATATGCATTTATAACAGAATCTGTTGCTATATTCCATAATTTATTATCTTTTCCTTCACTTCTAAATATATGATTTAAAGCTATATGACACACTTCATGTGCTAAAACAAATACTTGCTCATCTTCTGTAAGTGATTCCATAAATTTAGGGCTATAATAAATTTTACTGCCATCTGTTGCGGCTGTTCCTACTGAGGGCTCTATTACAAAACTAGACTTAGCCATTACACTTCCAAAAAGAGGATATTTAATTAGTAGTCTTCTTTTAATTTTATTTATATCCATATGTTATCCTTAAATATGTGATAATAAAGAGTATACCAATTCATTTATTTTATTAACATTTAAATCAGAACAAGTAACAATAATTAAGCAATTTTTAGGTAATTCAAATGTGCCAATTTTATTATATTTAAGTATTTCAATAAATTTTGTTTGTTCTTTTAATGGAGCTTCATTTATATTTTCAATTACCAAAATAGTTGCACTCTTCTTACATTTTTCTTCTAACTCTTTATACCAAAGTGGTGGGCAATACTCAGTATTTTCATAATGCCCATTTAATTTGGAAATATCAATGTTTGATTTTAGAATAACAGAATTACTAAAAGAATTAGAAGGTATATTTTGAACTAATATTGGCGAAATTCCTGCTTTTATATAACTTTTTAGAATTTCAAGTCTTTCTTTATTCATCTTTCTATACCTCCCTGTGATATATTTTCTTCTGACATTCTTATTTCCATCAGTTTTTCCAATCTTTTTTCATCTCCATGTGTCCACATGGATTCAAAGGTACTTTTTGCCTCATCACCTAGTAATTTCATAAATTCTCTTACTATTTCAAAATGTTCTTCACTAACAGATGATAAACTTAAAGCCGTTGCATATCTTTGTGATGAATTCATTTCTAAATCTCTTTTAGTATAATTATGATTAATTACATCTTCAACAGTTACTACTTGTTCATTTACAAAAGCTATAAAGTCTCTAGTTAAATCTTCACCTATTAATGCCCTTAGCATTTCAGGTTTGTTAGTTGCATAAAGTACATCAGATGCCTTTTCCCATTTTCTTGGATCAGCATTAGGCGTTTTTCCATTGTAATCGGTTCTTAAAACATCATCACCGCCATAAGCAATATATGCATATATCGCTGGATGAATATTATTTTTTGATGCCCAATCTAACCAATCTTTTGCTCTTGTTTCTATATAAACATGGGCAAATCTATCATATAATGGTTCTGCCATTTGGTTTGCCGCAAGTGAATCTTCAAGTTCATTTCCAGCCGCAACTATCCTTGCATTTTGTGGTAGTTTCCATTTACCATTTACTTCTCCATCTAATACAATATTAAAAGCCATGGCTTGCATAGATGGAAGAGCATTAGTAAGTTCATCAAAAAATATAATGTGCTGGTTTTCTGGGTCTTTTTCGCACTTTTCTTTTATTTTTTCATACCATGTTGGTGGAATATCAGTCATTTTTCCAGTAGATGAATCAATTGCACTTTTCCCGCAAAGGCTATCAGGAGTAGCATTTCTCATATATATTATTTCACAATCAGAATCTATTTGTTTTATTCTTGCAGATTTACCATCACCAGGTTTTCCATGTAAAAATACTGGAATATTACTTTCAATACAGCCTTTTATTATTTCTTCTTCTTTTACATCAGCAAAATCAAAGCCATAAGGGTTTCTTCTTCTTGTTGTTTCTTTTTCTTCTTCTATTTCATAACCTATTCCAGCTGTTATCTCTTTTGAAAAATAATTAT
>CAVFIJ010000087.1:0-9924 GCA_963622405.1 Bacteroidaceae bacterium
ACCTATATATTTAATAAAATAGTTTTTACTATATATGATTTTTTTAAACAAAGTAAAAATAATTAAAGAGCAAAAACCATAAATATAAGAAAATATTAATAAACTAATCTGGATATTTAAAGTCATTATTTAAAGAGTTTAAAAAGCACCCCACTTTCTTTATTCTTCTTAACTTCATCACTATATAACATACTATCTACTTTACCTTTTATTGAAACATTTCCTTGATAGGTATCTAGTTTAATAATTTCTAATCCTTCTCCTTTAATAGAAAGATGTCCCATACTTGTCTCTAAAAAAAATTCTTCTTCATCAAAACTATCTATTTTTTTTACTCCAGTTATTATAATATTCTTTCTTTCATTAAGAGTAATAGAATGAGTAAAAGAAGAAATAGTATCCAATTTATCCATAAAGTCCTCCTAATAAAATATATGAAAAAAAGAAGATATTATTCATCTTCTTTTAAATTATTGTATTCCCCTACAATAGCATCCTCAAACATCTTACGACATTCTTGTGTAATAGGATGCGCTGTATCATGGTGTTCGCCTTTATTTGATTTACGACTTGGCATTGCAATAAACAAACCTTCATCTCCATCGATAATTCTAATACCATGAACTGCAAAACATTCATCTAAGACAACTGATGCAATTCCGCGAATACGAGAATTCTCCTTTTCAATTTTACGAACATTAACTGAAGTTATTTTCAAGCTAACATCTCCTTCCTGTCTTTAGTTTTACAATTTAAGTATACAGTAAAAAGGGATAAAAAGCAATAAAATATAACAAAGTTTATAGAAGTTTACAGATAAAATTTTAATAAATTTTTTAAAAAAACATATACTTTTTTAGGTGATTAAATGGAACTTAAAATAAATGATTTAGTAACAAGGAAATCATATGGTAATGATATTCTCTTTAAAATAACCAACATTAATAATGAGGTTGCAACATTAAAAGGTGTAAATATAAGATTAATTGCTGATGCTCTTATAGATGATTTAGTTAAAAATAATGGAGATGATATTGAAGGAGAAAAAAGTTTTTTAGATAGAATTAATATATATAATAATTTGGATAGAAAAGATTATTTTTATCTACCTGGAAAAATACTTCATATTGATAGTGATGAAGACTATCTAAATAGATGTCTTGAATATTATAAAAAAATGGGAATATGGGCTATGGGTATAAAAAATACTGAGGAAGATATTCCTTTAAATATTATTAATCTTTTAAATGAATATAAACCAAGTATTATTGTTATAACTGGTCATGATACTTACTATAAAAATAAAGGTAATAGAAATGATATAAATTCTTATAAAAATAGTAAGTATTTTAAAATGGCTATAGAAAATGCTAGAAAATATGAAAATAGTCATGAAAAATTAATTATTATTGCTGGTGCTTGTAGTTCTTATTATGAAGAGTTAATAAAAGCAGGAGCTAATTTTGCATCTAGTCCAAAGAGAATAAATATTCATGCTTTAGATCCCGCAATTATAGCTGTAAGTATGAGTTTAGCAGATATAAATAAAGATATAGATTTAAAAAGCATATTAGAAAAGACAAAGTATGGTAAAGATGGTATTGGTGGAATAATAACGAAAGGAACAATGTATGTTGGATATCCTAGATAAAGTATCATGCAATTTAAAACAGATTAAGGTTTTACTAGAAAATTATAAAAATAAGCCTCTTATAATTATTTATAATTTAGGGCGTAATAAAAAAGAAACATTTAATGCTAAAATAGAGAATATATATAATTATGTCTTTACCATAAAAACTGACAACAATATAATAAAGTCTTTTACTTATTCTGATATTATAACTAAAACTATAAAAATTTATTACAAAAAGAATCAAAGTTAAATTTGATTCTTTTTATAAATAAGAATATTGTTATTGTAAATAAAATTTAATCAAAAACTGTATCAGAGACAGTATAACTGCTGTTTACAATAACTGTTCCTTTAGATACTTGAGCCACAACATTACCTGATGAAGTAAATGATACAGTAGGTTTAGAAGTATCTGTTACTGGGATAAATTCCTCTCCATCTTTACTATAAGAACACTGATAATCAGAACAATCTACACCAAAGTCAATTGTTACCTTTATTTTATTATCCTCTTTAACAGTATTAAATGCAGGAGAATTAATAGGCTCAGGTTTATTACAAATTTCTATGTTTGTTTTTCCTACAGTATAAGGGTTGTCTTTAGTACCATTACCGCTAGATATATATATGTCAGAAGTTAAATAGAATACAGGAATAATATCACTACTTGTAGAACTAGCACGATGTCCACCTAAATAATCATCAATATGATTTCCTTTTTCATCACTTTGTGCAGAAGTTATTGCCCACAAATGAAAAGGAGTGCCATCTATATTTTCATCTATATAATATTTATTATCATCAAGTAAAGGTGTAATCGTTTTTGGATACCAACCTCCTTCTTCACCTTTAGCAATATCATTATATATCCATGTTGTCTTATGACAATTAAAATTAGAGCCTTCGTTACCACTATTCGCATAAACTGTACCACATGCATCTATATCACTATTTGATTTAACATAATCAATTACACTTATTAATCCTATATGGCCAGACCATTTATATGCACTTTCCTGTGATATATCTGTATCAAGATTTTGTCCACTAGAAGCTTTTACAACGCCAACATTAAACATGTGGGTAGTTATTAATTTTTTTACATCAGCACTTAAAGAATTATACCATGTTTTATTTAAATAAGTATTAACAGTTGCTTCTTTATCAGGTAATTTATATTTTTTTCCACCAATTGTTCTTGACATTGTTTCAGTTTTTGTTTTGCCATCACTTTCAAATGTGGTTGAATTACTTCCCCATACATTACAACCAGCATACCCATCTTTTTCTACTCCTGCCACAAACTCTTTATATGATAATGCATAACAATAATCATCTGTAGATTTTGAATATCTAGTTTCAGTTTCTTCTACAGGACTTTCATATGTATCATATCCATAATCAAATGGAATTTCTATTTTTTTTCCGTTTTCATCTTTAAGAGCTTCATTTTTAATTACTTTTAATGTTCCATCAGATTCAACAGCTATTATTCTATATAAATCATCACCTAGTTTTATATAATTATTAGGGCTTGTGCCTCAATATACATATCTGCCTGATTCGGTAGTATCTTTCTTTAACCCACCCGTATTAATTTCTGTTTTAAGATTATCATATACATTTGTTACAACAGTATATGTACTGCTTTCAGTATTTTCTTCCTCATCATTAGCAGTTACAGTCGCTATTAAAGTACCATTAGCATTAAATGAAACAGTTACTGTTTCTCCATTAACTATTACTTTTTCTTCATTATCTTTTTTGTAAGAACATGTAAGAGTATCGCCACAGCCACTTGGATATGTTATTTCAACCTCTCCACAAGTTTCCTCTTTAAAAGAAGGCTCCCCCACTGGTGTTCCACAAACAGCCTTATCTTTTGTCTCTAATGTATAAGGATTATTCACAGTTCCATCTCCACCATTTATATAAACATTAGAATTTAAATAAACACTAGGTCTAACGTAAGAAGTATTACTAACATATTTAGACGAAATTGTGCCACTGTTGTTAATATAATATGCATATATTTTAGTACTATGTGAAGTAATTAGCCATTCACCTACATTACTATATAACCAATTATTACTACTATTATATGTGCCATCAGATGCACCATAAACATAATCAGATGGATACATAAGACCAATGTTTGCATTTATAGTATTTACATCAGATTCTAGATTAATTCCTCTTTCAAGGTTATAAAAATCTTCGCTTTTTGCATTATTATCAAGACTTCCTAAATACCATGTTGACTCAAAAATCATTTCTTTTGCATCATCAGATAAACTATTATAATAATCACCATTTAAAGAATTATAAAGTGAAGACTCTCCCCATTTGCTTTTTGCACTTTTATCCCACCAAGTAATATCATTAAGATATGTATTCTTAACTAATTTTGCTTTACCATCTACAATGCCAATTATTCTCCACTGTTCATTATTAAATGTTACATAATTATTAACATTACTGCCTTGATATCTATAATCATTATTATTTGTATTAGTGGTATTTGCTTTAACAATATCAGAAATATTTGTCATCTTATAATAACTTTCTTCTGTTTCTGCTTTATTTATACCATCAGATACAATAGCAGTTATATTTACTGTTAAAGGATCATTAGCAGTATATTTTATATCTGCAGTTAATGTATCGTCATCATTAACTGTAACATTTTCTGATTTTGAATTAATTACAACTGGATTTTCATCATTATTTATTATATAACTACATGTAAAATCAGAGCCACAACCACTAGGATATGTTATTTTAACTTTTAATACCTTACCACTATTACAATCTTCTAAAAGAGTAGGTTTAGTAATAGCTTTAGTAGTAGCTGTTACATCTTTAGTACTACTTAGGTTTGCATTGCTTGTGACTTTAACTTTAAAACTGTATTTAGTAAAGGCCGTTAACTTATCAAAAGTATAAGTGTTATTAGTACCATTATCTATCCAAGTTTTTCCACCATCAATACTAAATTCATATTTTGCAATTCCAGATGCCGCAGTTGCTTTTACACTTAAAGTTACACTTTTAGTTGTTATATTATTTGCAGAAAAAGACTCTATATTTGGAGATGTTTGGTCGGTCGCAATAGCATAGTATATTTGATTATTAGCTTCTACACTAAGCTTTTCATCTTTTGTTTCTCCAAGCCCATTATAGTCATTGCTCCATCCTTTAAATGTATATCCATAACTAGGTGTTACAGAAGGAGCAACTACTGTACAAGAGGTGCTTTCATAAGTTACATCACAAGTATCTTTATCACTACCTACACTATCTACATTTATACCTTTTTTAAAAAGAACATTAAATCTATAAACGGCATATATAGTAGACACATCACTTAAAGCAATTTTATCAGTTTCCGTTATAATATTAGATGTATTAGCTTTTTTAGAAACACCAACAAAGATTGAACCACTAGGACCTACTGAACTTGAAAAATCAGTATTAGATGTTCCAGATTCTAAATCACTAATTACAGTAGATATTTGATCATTATTTATAAATTCATTTCTATATAAAATTCCTTTAATATAAGCATTATCTTTATAGTAATAATAAGTTACTTCTTTACTATATATAGCATAATAGTCATTTTCTATTACAAGATTACTTATATCCGCTTTAAGCATACTACCAGTTTCTGTTGCAAGTCCTACAAATGAAGAACCATATATTGTTTTGCTTTCTGATACTTTAGATGGAATACTGAAACTACAATTAGTATCATTATCACTAAATATATAACATTTACTAGTAGCAGTAGCTATGCTCTTGGAAGTATTATCATAGTAATGAAATTTTATGCTAACATCTTTTTTATATAAAGCATAAAGAGTAATTGAATTACTACTATCTTTTATATCTTTAGCAGTTATATTTCTAAGTTTTTCTCTTGCATTTTTATCTGTATTCCAGCCTTCAAATTCATAATTTTCTTTACTAGGAGAATCTGGTGCTTCTTTTAATATATGTGATAATTTAACTTGCTTAATCTCTTGTTCTTTACCATTTGGACAAACTCCTCCATTAGCAGAACAATTATAAATAACACTTATAGTTGTATCTTCATCAATATCCCCTTCATCATAACATAAAGGTATACTATCATCTATAGTTTCTGTATACTCGTAATTAAATTTACCATTAGTATTACTAATGATAATATAGCCACTTATACTATCCTTACCCTTTCTAGGGTCTTTTATATCTTTATTTTCAAGTAAACCAACTTTTTTTAAGGTTTTTATTCCAACATAGCAAGAATTTGTTTTATCTTTAACAGTACTAGGTAAAGATAGAGATCTTTTACTATCTGCCATATAAGATTTTGCGGCAGTTTCAATTCTATCGATTTGTTCACTATATGTTTTTTCTCTAGAATTTTTTATAATTAAATTTATAGAAGGAACAGCTATTATAGCTAATAAAGCTAGTACAACAATAACCATAATAAGCTCAATTAAAGTAAAACCTTTTTTCATTACTATCACCTATTCTTTTACTCAATTATAACATTTATGATAGGAATTTTAAAGAAAAAAATATTAATTATTTAGGTGTCTAAAAAATACATAATTTCTTTCAAGATAGTTTATGTCCCATTCAATATCATTTAAAAATAAAATTGCAATATCCTTATTCATATTCTATCACCTTAATTACTTTAACATAAAAAATATAAAATTTGGGAAAAACGACAAAAGTAGATAAAAACTGAATTTTTCAAATATGCTTAAAAAAACATTAGAAAAAGAAATCTAATGTTTTTAAACTATTATAAACTATTTAGTTGTTTCATTTTTAAACATTTCATTTAATGTAGTACCAAAGGTAGCAAGTGATTGTAATTCAGAAGGTATTATAATTTTTGTAGAATTACCATTTGCAACTTTAGTCATTGCATCAAAACTTTTAAGTGCAAGCACAGATTTATCTGCTCCAGCATCTTTAATCATACGAATACTTTCAGCTTCTGCTTGATTAATTTTAAGTATAGCCTCTGCTTCACCTTCTGCGACTCTAATTTGTGATTCTTTTTCAGCTTCTGCTCTTAAAATTGCACTTTGTTTTTCGCCTTCGGCAATTAATATACTACTTTTTTTCTCACCTTCAGCTTTTAGAATTGCTTCTCTTCTTTCTCTTTCTGCTCTCATCTGCTTTTCCATGGCTTCTTGAATGTCTCTTGGTGGTAAAATATTTTTAACTTCAACTCTATTTACCTTGATTCCCCAAGGATCTGTTGCTTCATCCAAAATTGCTCTCATTTTTGAATTAATTACATCCCTAGATGTTAATGTTTGGTCAAGTTCAAGTTCACCTATAATATTTCTAAGTGTTGTTGCGGTTAAATTTTCAATAGCATTAATTGGATTTTCAACGCCATATGTATATAACTTAGGATCAGTTATTTGAAAATAAACAACTGTATCTATTTGCATAGTAACATTATCTTTTGTTATAACTGGTTGTGGGGCAAAATCTTTAACTATTTCTTTTAATGATACTATGGATGCAATTCGATCAATAAAAGGTATTTTAAAATGTAATCCATTTCCCCATGTAACATAATAAGAACCTAAACGTTCAATAACGTAGCATTGTGATTGTGGTACAATTTTCACATTTGCTACTACTAAAATAAAAATTAATATTAATATAACTAATAAAAAACTCATTTAATCTCCTCCACTTTAAGTTTTACACCGTCTATATCTAGCACGGATACCTCTTTTCCTACAGCAATTTCTTGTTCAGCATAAGCTGTCCAATATTTTCCTTTAACTTTTATTTCGCCAACTTCATTCTTTTTTATGGCCTCTGTTACAACTCCCTTACTGCCTATTACCATATCTACATTGGTTGGTACTTTTTTTACTTTTATTACTTTAATAAGTAACGGCCTTGTCGCCGCAAGAAGAACTATTCCAAGAACCACAAAAATCAAAAATTGAATGAAAAAATTATTTGTGAAAAATGACACAATAAGTGACACAATTCCACTTACAACAAACCAAATAGTAACTAAATTAATAGTTGTAGCTTCCAATATAGTAAGAATAATAATTATCAAAAGCCATACATACCATTGCTCCATATCTACCTCCTTACGTTTATTATACATTATGAGAATAAAAAAAACAATATGAAAAATTTTAGAATATTGTTTTTAATAAATTAATTTAAAATGGAAATTTAAGTGTTCCATTATTTAATTTTTTCATCATTATTTTCATTTGATCAAATTGTTTTAAAAGTCTATTTACATCTTCTACATCAAGGCCACATCCACTTGCAATTCTTTTTTTGCGACTAGCTTTTAAAATGTCTGGATGTTTTCTTTCATAAGGGGTCATTGAAAGGACTATTGCTTCAATATGAGCCATTTGTTTTGGATCTATATTAACATTATTAAGACCCATTTTACGTGCTCCAGGTAACATTTTTATAATGTTTTCAAGAGGTCCTAATTTTTTTATTTGATTAAGTTGTACTAAAAAGTCTTCTAAATCAAATTTACCTTTTTGCATCTTAGAAGCAACACGTACAGCTTCTTCATTATCTATTATAGCAGATGCTTTATCGGCAATACTCATTAAATCTCCCATATCCAATATTCTATTTGCCATACTCTCTGGATGAAATTTTTCTAGTCCATCCATTTTTTCAGATACACCAACAAATTTTATAGGAATATTAGTTAAATGTCTAATAGAAAGAGCAGCTCCACCTTTGGTATCTCCATCCATTTTGGTTAATATAGCACCAGTAAGTGGTAATCTATTATTAAAGCCTTCAATAACATTAATAGCGTCTTGACCAGTCATACTATCAACTACAAGTAAAATTTCATTTGGAGATGTTTCATTATTTATTTTTTCTAACTCTGCCATTAAATCCTCATCAACGTGCAAACGACCTGCAGTATCTATTAAAATATAGTTATAACCATTTGCACTAGCATATTCTAAAGCATTTTTAGCGATTTCAACAGGATCTCCTTTGCCTTCACTATAAACTTCAATGTTAAGTTCACGGCCTATCTGTTTTAGCTGTTCAATAGCTGCTGGTCTATATACATCACATGCAACCATAAGAGGTTTTACTCCATATTTCTTACGAACATAACTTGCTAATTTACCTGTTGTTGTAGTTTTACCACTTCCTTGAAGTCCTGCCATCATCACAACCGTTTTACCCTTAACCAAAATAAGGGGTTCATCTTCTTTTCCAAGTAAATCGACAAGTTCATCTCTTACAATTTTAACAAATACTTCTCCGGGTTTTAAACTTTTTTGAACTTCTTCTCCAAGGGCTTTTTCTTTAACATTGTTTATAAATTCTTTAACAACTTTATAGTTAACATCAGCTTCTAATAAAGCTAACCTAATTTCCCTAGTTACTTCACTAATATTACTTTCATTAATTTTTCCATAGCCTTTGATTTTATTTACTGCATTTTGTAATCTATCACCTAAAAAATCAAACATATATTTATATCACCTCAAAATTTTTTCTATTCATAATTGCTATTATAACCATTTGTCTTATAATAACTTCCACACTTTATGTAAGGAATATAACTTGTTTTATTATCATCATGTTTAAAAAAGACATATCCTGTGCACTCTGTTCCTTTTTCATCAGAAAATGCATTAATTAATTTTTTTTCTTTTAAGGTACTTAAGTCAACATAACCATCATCACCATTTTCTAAAGAATCGTGATAATTTAATACATATCTAGTACCAGCACTTTTTAAGCTACTTTCAAGTTCACTATAAGAACTATGTTTAGGTCCTTCAAAAATTTCTTTAAATGTTCTGTTATACATAAACATTGTTGTAAATATACAAATAGTAATTGTTACTAAGAAAATCATACTCTCTTTTAAACCAAAACCATATTCGTTCATTTTTTCTCATCCCCTATCATTAAATTAATGACTCTTTATTAAGAAGAATCTTGTCATAGATAACAGCCATACTTAAACAAAGAGATGGCTCTTTTTCTATTTTAGTCATTAATTCATCATATTTTTCTTGTTTTAAGTAATTAGAGAAGAATGAATGATTATAAGTTTTTACCTTTTTATCATTTTTTAAAATAGCTTTTAAATATGAGATGTTAGATGAGATTTGTTTATAGTTACCACTATCTTCTAAAATTTTTATGACTCTTACCATTTCAAAAGTTATTACTTCATGGCCATAGTTACTTTTAAAATAATTATTTAATAGTTTATATTGAGTTCTATAATC
>CAVFIJ010000088.1:0-7733 GCA_963622405.1 Bacteroidaceae bacterium
GGAGGGAGTTTTACAATTTAAATAATACGTGCTATAATATGCTAAGTTTAAAAAGGAAGTGTTTTTTTATGGAAAAAAGAAATATTGCAATTATTGCACATGTTGACCATGGTAAGACTACTTTGGTTGATAAGTTATTACAAGCATCTGGAACTTTTAGAGATAATGAAGAAGTTGCTTCAAGGGCAATGGATTCTAACGATATTGAGAGGGAAAGAGGTATTACAATTTTAGCTAAAACTACGGCTATTGATTATAAAGGTTATAGAATTAATATTTTAGATACTCCTGGTCATGCTGATTTTGGTGGAGAAGTTGAAAGAATTATGAATATGGTAGATGGAGTTTTACTTGTTGTTGATGCTTATGAAGGCACTATGCCCCAAACTAGGTTTGTTTTAAAGAAGGCTCTTGATGCAGGGGTAACTCCTATTGTTGTTGTAAATAAAATAGATAAAGAATCTGCTAGACCTAGTGAAGTTGTTGATGAGGTAATAGATTTGTTTATTGAACTTGGTGCTAATGAAGACCAATTAGAATTTCCAGTAATATATGCATCAGCATTATCTGGAACTTCTAGTTATGATCCAGATCCTAGTACTCAAAGAGAAACAATGGATCCTATACTTGATACGGTAATAAAAACAATACCTGAACCTAATGTTTCTTTGGATGGAACACTTCAGTTTCAACCTGCTCTTTTAGATTATAATGATTTTGTTGGGCGTATTGGCGTTGGTTTGGTTAAACGTGGTAAGATTAAATTAAACAGTATGGTTTCTTGCGTTCGTTTAGATGGTTCTATTAAACAATTTAGGGTTCAAAAGATTTTTGGTTATTTAGGTTTAAATAAAATCGAACTTGATGAGGCTTATGCAGGTGACATTGTTGCTATTGCGGGTCTTCCAGATATTTCTGTTGGAGAGACTATTTGTGAGCCCGGAAAAGAAGATGCTCTTCCTCACTTACGAATTGATGAGCCAACTCTTCAAATGACATTTGGTGTAAATACTAGTCCATTTAATGGAAGAGAAGGAAAATTTGTAACTGCTAGAAAAATTGAAGAGAGATTAATTAAAGAAACTGAAAGAGATGTATCTTTAAAAGTTGAGCAAGTTGACTCTGAATCATGGCTTGTATCAGGCAGAGGGGAATTACATTTATCAATTTTAATTGAAAATATGCGTAGAGAGGGTTATGAATTACAGGTATCTAAACCACAAATTATTGAAAAGGAAATTGATGGTATAAAATGTGAGCCCTATGAAGATTTACAAATAGATGTTCCAGAAGAATATGTTGGACCAGTTATTGAAAAATTAGGTACTCGTGGTGGTGTAATGGATAATATGGAATCGAGAGATGGTCATAGTAAATTAAATTACACAATACCATCAAGAGGTTTAATCGGCTTTTCAACAGATTTTATGACATTAACTAAAGGTTATGGTATTTTAAATCATACATTTAAAGAATATGCTCCAATAACAACTACACCAGTAGGGAAGAGAAAAAATGGAGTATTAGTATCAATGGAAAATGGAAAATCTACAGCTTATGCTTTAGGGGCTTTAGAAGATAGAGGTGTTATGTTTATTGAACCTGGTGTTGATGTTTATGAGGGGATGATTATTGGAGAAAATAATCATGAAAATGATTTAGCGGTAAATGCTGTGAAAGGTAAGAAACTAACAAATACTCGTTCAGCAGGTAAAGATCATACTGTGGTATTAAATAGGCCAAGGGAAATGTCTCTTGAAGTATGTCTAGACTATATCGCAGATGATGAATTAGTTGAAGTAACTCCAATTAGTTATAGGCTTCGTAAGAAAATTTTAAATACTAACGAAAGAAAAAAGTTTGATAATAAGAAAAACAGCTAGTTTTATTTACAATTGTTTACGTTTTGTAATATTTTCTTATTAATTTGTTTAAATATTACTTTATGATATTAAAATAAAAGGAACTAATTTGTTGTTCCTTTTTCTTTTTGATTTAAATAATAGTTTCTTAGTTCTTTAAATCTTTGATAATGTATTATTTCTCTTTCTCTTAGAAACGATAGTGGAGCAAGTACATCTTTATCATTTGTTAAGTCCATTAAGTGTTCGTAGGTTGCTCTTGCTCTTTGTTCTGCACCCATGTTGCTTTCTAGGTCGGCTATATAATCTCCAGATACTTTTATGTATGACATGTTAAATGGATTTCCAAAGGTGTCTGATGGGAATAGGTCTTTTCCAAATTGGGCATAATTTGTATCTAGTCCTGCATTTTTCATTTCTTCTATTGTTGCGTCTTTTGTAAGTTGATAGAGCATTGTGCTGATGATTTCTACATGGGCTAGTTCTTCGGTTCCTATATCAGTTAATAAGGCTTTTCCTTTATCATCTGGCATATTGTATCTTTGATCTAGATATTGCCATGCGGCCGCTAGTTCTCCTGCTGGACCTCCATATTGTGTTACTATATATTTTGCTAGTTTCAAATCTTTGTTTTTGATATTTACGGGATACTCTAATTTTTTTTCATATTTCCACATAATGATTCCTCCTTAATCATTTTCCCATGGCCATGGAGAATTGTTCCAAGTCCAAGGTATTTTTTCAGCATTATTTACATATATGGGACCATATTCTTGTTCATAATTTGTTTGTATTTTATTTAGTTCATTTGTTAATGTTTTATAAATATTTAAAATATTTACATCATATGGATGTGTATCTAAATAGAGATTTAAGTCTAGTGTGGCAAATGAATATGCATATATATATGTAAGCATTTCTGCTTGTTTATTTATAGGTTTTACCTCATAAGGTTTTGTTTCTTTATATGAATTATATAAATCTTTAAACATATTTCCTCTAATAAATCCTGCATATACTTCATATAAATCATTTTGATTTATGTTTTGGACATAGTTTGGTTTATTAAAATTCATATTGTTTCCTGCTTGTTTATTAAGTTTATTTATAAGTTCTTTATTATTTGGGCTATTTGTTTGGTTGTTGTTACTTTGATATATATTTGCATTATAGTTAAAGTTATTTGGTATATAATTCATATTGTTATAATTATACATTTTTATTACCCCCCCTTTTTATGATATGATGTGTCTTTTTTTGTGATAGGGCATTTGTCTATTTTAGGGGGTTGTCAAATTACTAATTTTATTGTAGTATAGCGGGTGGTGATGTTTGTGAGTAAGTTTTATAATGATTTAGTAAGTCATCTTGGTGCGACTTCTTTTACTAGAGGTCTTGAATATAGTTCTTCTAAGGTAACTTTAACTTCTACTGAGATTAATGATGAATATAAGAAATGTTATTTTAAGGTTCAGTCTGAAAGTAGTAATAGAGTTTATGAAGTAAGTGTTTTGACTGATACTAATACGGACGATATTTTAGATTATTATTGTACTTGTCCATGGTTTGAACAGGTTTGTACTTGTAAACATATTGCGGCAAGTATGATTAAATATGAAATGTTTATTTTTGATGAAGATAATATAAATACAAATGATAATAAATTATTAAATATTTCGGAAAATATAATTTCTTCTTTATATAAACCTAGAAATAAAAATATTAGAAAAAAACTTAAACTTGATGTTTGTCTTGTACAGTATTATAACTGGTATTCTGAAAGTTTATATGTTCAGTTAAAAGTTGGTGAAGATAAGACTTATGTTCTTTCTAATAAATATAATAGATTTATGGAGGCATATGAACATCAATCTTCTTTTAAGATGGCATCTAAGTTTACATATGATCCTAAAGGATATTACTTTAGTGATGAAGATGCAAAAATACTTGACTTTTTTTTAAGTAATTATCATGATGTTGATAATAGTTCTGGACTTTATTTAAAAACTAGAAATACTGATAATTTTATGGTTCTTCTTAAGAACAAGGAATTTAGTATAAAAAATGGTCCTACATTTCATGGCATTATTGATGAAAATCCTTTTAATACTAAGTTATCTAGAGAAGATGATTTATATACTTTAAAGATTCTTAATTTAAATGATTTTAAAGATTTGCGAGAATCAAGATATATTTATGATGAAAAAAATATGTATAAACTTTCTTTAGAAGGTGCTAGACTGTATTATGAATTAATGAAATATGAAGTTAATAGTATTGTTTTTAAAAAGGATAATTTAAATAGTTTTACTAATGGTGTTTTACCAGTTGTTAAAAATAATGTTATTATTGATGATTCTGCGAGTGATATTAAAGTTGGTAAAGAACCTAAAGGACAGTTATATTTTGATTTTTATCATAATGCGATTGAGTGTAAGGTTAAATTACAATATGATGATAATTTAATTAATTTATTTGATAAATCAGATGGTTTTTTAAGAGATGATAATTATGAAGATAAAATTATTAATACTTTAAATGAACTTGGTTTTTATAAAGATAATAAAAGATTTATTCTTGATGATATTGATTTAATTGGATATTTTTTAGAAGAGAAGATTAATGATTTAACCGATGATTATGAGGTTTTTACTTCACGTAAGATTAAAGATAGTAAAATTATGAAGAATATTAATGGAAATGCCAATTTTTCTATTGGTAGTGATAATATTATGAAATATGATTTTTCTCTTGATGGTATTTCTTCTTCTGAACTTTCTTCTGTTATTGATAGTATGCATATGAAAAAGAAATATCACAGGCTTAAAAATGGAAATTTGATTGATTTAAAGCATAATGATGTTTTGGAAAACATAGATAAACTTGCGTGTGATATGGATTTATCTAGTAGAGATTTTTTAGGAGGAGAGATTCCTAAATATAGAGCTATATATTATGATAGTTTAAAAAATAGATATGGAAATGTTATTAAAACAAATAATTTATTTGATGAACTTGTTAGTAATTTTAAAAAGTTTAAGGATGCTCCAATTGATTTATCTAAAAAAGAGACGGACGTTCTTAGAGATTATCAAAAGACTGGAGTAAAATGGTTATATAATATTTATAAAACTGGTTTTGGTGCTATACTAGCAGATGAAATGGGTTTAGGTAAGTCTATTCAACTTATTTATTTAATTAAATTATTACTTAAAGAAAATAAGGATTTAAAGGTTTTAATTGTGGCACCAACTTCTCTTATTTATAACTGGAAGAAAGAGTTTGATAAGTTTGGGGCAGATATTAAATATGGGGTGTTTGCTGAAAACAAGATTGAGAGAAAGGCTTTAATTAATGGTTCTAATGATATTAATGTTTATATTACTTCTTATGGTCTTGTTCGTAATGATTTAGAGGAATATTCTAATATTAATTTTGATTTGGTTGCGATTGATGAGGCACAAAATATTAAGAATGCATCTACTTTAGTTACCAAGGCTGTTAAGAGTTTAAAATCTAATGTAAGGATTGCTCTTACTGGGACTCCTTTAGAAAATTCAGTTATGGAGCTTTGGAGTATTTTTGATTTTATTATGCCTGGTTTTTTAGCAAATAGTAAGAAATTTAAGAGTCTATATAATGTTGGTGATGTTGATGATGAGTCTTTGAAAAAACTTGATAATCTAAATTTACAAATTAATAATTTTATTTTAAGACGTAAGAAGGTTGATGTTGCTAAAGATTTGCCTGATAAGATTTATAATAATATATATGTTGATTTTGGCGATGAACAAAAGAGACTTTATGTTGCTTCCGTTCAAAAGACTAAAGAAGAGATGGAAGAGATTATGGCAACTGAAGGTTTTGCTAAGGCGAGATTTAAGATTTTACAACTTTTGACTAGACTTAGAGAAATATGTATAGATCCTGGTATGGTTTTTGACAATTATAAGGGCGACAGAGTAAAGATTGATGAACTTATTAGGCTTGTTTTAGAAACTAAGGCTAATGGGCATAAGATGCTTGTATTTACTTCTTATAAAACGGCACTTGATATTGTGCTTGAAGAGTTTAAGAAAAATGGAATTACTGCTTATTCTATTGATGGTTCTACTTCTTCTAAAAAACGTATGGAACTTGTTGAAAAGTTTAATAATGATAATACAGATGTGTTTATTATTACTCTTAAAGCTGGAGGAACTGGTCTTAATTTAACGGCTGCGACGGTGGTTATTCATCTTGATTTATGGTGGAATCCACAAGTTGAGAATCAGGCAACTGATAGAGCTCATAGAATTGGGCAAAAAGAGACTGTTTCAGTTATTAGACTTATTGTTAATGGGACAATAGAAGAGAGAATACTTGAACTACAGGAAAAGAAAAGAAAACTTGCTGATGTATTAATTGAGGGGGATACAAGGTCTTTAAATAATTTATCTAATTTATCTGAAAAGGATATTAAAATGTTACTTTCTATGGATAATGATGATGATGTAAATAAATAAGCAAAAGTGATAATGCATTTTTGCTTATTTATAATTGTTTTAGTTTTTCATATAATTATTTAGGTGATTATTATGTTTTTATTTTTTAAATCTATTTTAATTGCTGTCGCACTGAGTGTTATTTTAATTTCTAGTATTTATTTTTCTATAAGGTTATCTTTTCGGCAATTTAATTTTTTAGAAATACTTAAATCTTTATTTTTTAAAAATATAAAAGGTTCTATTAAGTCTTTGTTTGTTGCTCTTTCAGGCCGTATAGGGGTAGGGAGCATTGCTGGAGTAGCAGTTGCAATTATTTATGGCGGAGCTGGGACTATTTTTTGGATGTGGATAGTGGCTTTGGTTACTGGCGTACTTGCGTATGCTGAAAGTTATTTAGCTGTTAAGTTTAAATCAAATGTTACTGGTCCTTCTTGTTACATTAAATATGGGTTAAATAAGAATAGTCTTGCTTTAGTTTATTCTTTTATTGTTATTGCAGCATATCTTATTGGGTTTATTCCTATACAGGCTAATACTGTTATTAATTCAACTAATTTTAATAAGTTTATTTTGGGTTTTGTTTTATTTTTGGGTACTTTTTTTGTTTTAAAAAGGGGTGTTTATAAGATTATAAATCTTATTGGTAAAATTATTCCTTTAATTGGTTTTATATATATTTCTATGACTTTTTATGTAATTATTTTAAATATTTCTTCTTTACCTTTAGTTTTTAAAAATATTTTTACTTGTGCTTTTAATTTAAAGTCTTTTTTTAGTTCTTTTATTCCCATGGTTATTATTGCTATCCAAAGATGCATATTTTCTAATGAGTCTGGTCTTGGTTTGGGTGCACTTGCGGTAGGAGCTTCAGATTCTACTAATCCTAGGTCAACCGCACTAGTACAAGTTTTTGGGGTTTATGTTGTTACGATGATTGTCTGTACTTCTAGTGCTTTTCTTTTACTTATGACCCCTTATACAGATACTTTAGTTAATAATATTAACGGTATTGAGGTTATTAAGATGGCTTTTAACTATCATTTTGGATGTGTCGGGGGATTTTTGTTATTCATTTGTATTTTTTTATTTGCTTTTTCTACAGTTTTATCTGGTTATTATTATATAGTTAGTAGTGCATCTTTTATAGGAATTAAGAATTTTTTTGTTTTTAATTTTCTAGTTTCTTTTAGTGTTCTTTTTGGATGCTTATTAAATCCGAGTTTTATTTGGGATTTGGTAGATATTATGGTTGCAATTATGGCTATTATAAATGTTTATAGCTTATATAAATTAAGAGGAAAAATAAAATAGAAGTGATGTCTAAAAGTGTAAATTTATAAAGAAATATCATAAATATTATAGATTTAGTAAAAATATTACTTGT
>CAVFIJ010000089.1:0-2317 GCA_963622405.1 Bacteroidaceae bacterium
GAATGCAATAGCATAAATTATGTTATTTTAATGTATATTTATATGTAAAATTACGAATATTAAATGTAAAGTAAATGTTAGATGCTTTTTCTACATTTTTATTTACTTCTATATAATAAATACCTTGTTCAGTTTTCATTTTAGGTTTAACTAATTTTGAATCAATTTTATGGCTATACCATTTATCATCTATTTTATAATAAATAGTACCAAAATTATTTAAGAAATAATATAAATCAGAAATATCTTCATTAACATCATCTGATGGAGTAAATTCTCCATCAATCTTTATTAATGTTTTTACATAGTTTCCACTAGCAGTTGGAGTAACATATTCATAAGATGTATAGCATTTATCTTTTTTGGCACAGAAATTATATTCACTTTTAAATTTATTACTGATAGAATATTCATTAATAATAAAGTTAGAGTCTCCTAATATAGTATTTGTATATTTTTGTTCTTCTTTAACTTTATTATTTGTCCCATCTTTTTTTTCTAGCAAGTCTTTAGGGCTTAATGTAACATAATTGTTTTTAGCACCTATTTGACCTCTTATATAACTTAAGTTATCATTAACTTTTAAAACAAGTTTACTATCTTTATATTCATTAGGTATTTCAAAAGTTAGTAAATAACTTTCATAATCTGTAGATAATTTTTGATCTGTATATGGAATACCTATATCAGATAATTCACTATTATAGTTTGTTATTTGAGAATAGCTTTTACCATTAACGTGCAAAGTAAATAATCCTGTATTCATAGTTGTTTTTACACTAGAATACAATTTTTTAGCATTTATTTTAACAACTACAAGTGTATTATCTGTAATTTTTAAAGATGATTCATCAGTATTAGTTAAATATGTATCTTTAACATAAATACCAATGTTGCTAACAGCAAAAGCTTCATTTTCTTTATAATTTGCAGTATATATATTTTTAAACATAAATATACTAAAGATAATAACAATTAAAGTAATTATAACTATAAGATTAATAATAAATTTATGTTCAACATAAACATATTTCATATTTCTTAGTTTACTTCTTATATTTCTATTTACTCTATTTTTATCAAATTCAACTGCAACTTCAAATTCTTCATTATCTTTAACATCTATATCTAGTTTTTCTAAGTCGGCACTAAAGTCAAATTTTTTAATATCAAAGCCAGTTGCCCTAATAAGGGTTAAAATAAGGGCTACTATTTGAATAAACATTGCAATAAAAGTAATGTCTCTCATTGCCCTAGTTACAGGAATGCTTAATAATTTAGTATATATATTATGCATAAAGCCATAGTCTACACCATAAAGAACTATTATCAATATATAAATGATTAAGTTAATTATATATAGTTTCATTGGTTTCTTTTTTACAAAGAGTACTGATAAAACTATTGTTATAAGAATAATTATAAATAAGACCAGTAAGAAACTATAAAATGATATGTAGTTTGTTAAATCAAAATCAGCAGATGCACTACTATAATCAGCTATATATTCACTTAAAAAGCTACCAATAATAAAAGTACGGTAAACAAGAAAACCCATTAAAATAGCCATAATAAAATTGATAACTCTAAAATACTTAATAAAAAATGCATAAGGTTTTCTTAATATCATAGTTTGCCCCTCCCTAGTATATAAATATTGTACACTAAATTAAATAAAAAATAAACACTTGCACAAAAAAAATTAGAAGTTAATCTTCTAATTCTATATCTTCATCTTCATCAATAATAGTAAAGTCATCTTCTAAATCATCATCTATATTAGTTTCATCATCTTCTTCTACTACTTCCAAATCAATAATTTCATCAAAATCTTCAGTATTTTCTTCTTCGTAAATATCGTCATCTTCTTCTATAATAGTAGGTGCAGGATGATGATCTCTTAAATCCCATCTACCATCTTCAAGTAAGACAAAATCTTTATCTGTAGTTAAAGAAGTATAAAAATCCCCTATTTTATCTGCATATTCTGAATCACTCATATCAAGAAGTGAGCATATCTTTTTAAAAATAGATGGAGTATTTATAGGACTTCCTTCTTGTTCTAAAATAAGTTTAGCAAGTTCTTCATGAGAATATTGTTCAAGCTCTTCTTTTGATAAATTATCAAGTTTCATACATTTCCTCCCTAACATTAATTCCTAAACATTGTACCATATTATTTTATAGTGTCAATACCAAATTTTAAAAAGAGTTCAAATTCATCTATAAATATTTTATTAATGTATTCTTTATACCTAATATTTATAGTATTTTCTTCTGTTTTTATATAGTTAGTATCGGTATAAATATTAAATAT
>CAVFIJ010000090.1:0-4367 GCA_963622405.1 Bacteroidaceae bacterium
CTCTCTAGGATATAACTTACATTAAATTCTATGTTACCATTTATTAGCAATAACATATACATTATAAGTCTATATATTACTATGCAAGCAAGAGCAATTAAAGTATCATTAAGCCAGTTACATGCTAATACAATATTTAATTTTGTTATAATAAAGGCTATAAATGTAAATATGATAGCATGAACAATCATTGTATCAGTATATATAAGGTCATAAAATAAGCCTGTTAAAAATGCTGCTTTATAATATGATATTTTATTTCCATTAAAATAAGGATATACAATAATTAAGCTCATTAAAGTAAAAAGAGGGTTAAATATGCCGTGAATATTAATAATATTTGATATTATGCTATCTAAAATAAAAGATATAATTATTATTAAGATTATCATTTTTATGTCCTCCTTAAAACAGCAACGTATTCAATTTTATCAAAGTCAACTGAACTAGTTACAACTGCGACTTTTGATAAGTCAAAATTATCTGTTGATATTTTTTTTACGTGTCCTAATAATAAACCACTTGGAAAAGTGTCTCCCATACCAGTAGTTACAACTTCTGCTCCTTTTGGAATTTCTACATTTTCACTTATTCCCTCTACTGTATAAGTATTTTTCTTTGAATTATATTTTGATATTAAACCATATACATATGAATCTCCTATGTTTATTTTTACGCTTATTTTGTCGCCTAGATTTTTAGAAGATAATAGTTTTATAGTGCTTGTATAATTACTTACTTTAGTAATTGTTCCAATTAATCCTTCACTATTGATAACAGCCATATTTTTTTCAATACCATTTTTTTTACCTTTATCGATTGTTATTTCATCATACCAATAATCAATATTTCTATTAACAACAGTGGCATTTTTATAAACTTTATCTGATAATGTTGTATTTAAGTTTAAAGCTGCTTTAAGGTTTTTTACTTCTTTTTTTAAGTTATTTGTTTCAGCAATTAAACTATCCATTTGTTTTTCTTTTGACTTTAATTTTTTATATTTATTATATATATCATTTTTTTCTTTTGTTTCGGCGATTTTATCATTAACAAAGTCTACTGGTGCACTTAATATATTTATAACAAATGTTCCGGTATCTTTGACTATCTTTTCAGCAAAATTTAAGTCTCTATCTTTTTTTAAAGCTACTGATAATATTACAAGTAATAATGAAATAATTAATATAATAATTATAAGTAAATATCTTTTATCAAATTCCTTATTCTTATACATTTGAACCCCCTGTTTTATTATAATATAATTTTTTTATAAAAGAAACTAAATTTTATTATTTTCTTTAAAACTATAATAATTTTGTCTACCTATAATCACATGATCTATTAAAGGTATTCCCATTGTTTTTCCTATCCAGCTTAATCTATCTGTTATTATTTCGTCTTCTTTACTAGGAGATGAATTACCAGATGGATGATTATGAATACATATAAATGAATGAGCATTAATTATATATGCGATTCTAAATATATCTCTTGGATGAATTAAACTTTTGTTTAAAGTACCTGTAAATATTTTTTTATCCATTATTATTTGCTTTGAAACATTTAAATAGACACAGTAAAATGATTCTTGTTCGGTTGATACAATATTTTTGTAATATTCAAATATTAAATTAGCATTTGTGAATTTTTTGCCTTGTAATGTTTCAATTTTTTGATTAATTCTTTTAGCGAGTTCTATACAAGATAAAATCTGACAGGCTTTTGCAGATCCTATTCCTTTTATTTTTAATAATTCTTGGTAAGTTATTTGTTTTAAATTTGAAATATTACCTACATATTTTAATATATGCTCTGCAAGATTTTTAGCAGAAATATCTTTTGTTCCTGCTCTTAATATTATAGCGAGTAATTCTTCATTATTTAAACTTTTAGCTCCTTTTGTAATTAATCTTTCTCTTGGTCTATCTATTAATGGTAAATCTTTTATTTTTATTGACATATAATCCTTTCTATTTTTGAATGTATTCTTTATAGTTTGCTAGTACTTGATTTTCAATTACTTTAATTGTTTTTGTATCATCTGTTTTAGTTAATACATCATCATATTGTTTTAAGATAGTTATAAAATCACTATTAGTTATGTTCTTTTCTACTATATAAGTGGTAATACCTTCTTGTTTATATTTTTCTTTTATTTTATTAGCATTGTTTTGACTTTTTGTTATACCTATAAATGTATGATATAAATTATTTTCTACGCTATATATATAATTTTCAAAGTCAGTCATACTATTTATCATGTTTTGTTTATCAGAATATACTCCACTTTGAATAAAGTATACTTTTTTGGTATTTGCAGATACTGTTATTAAAGATGTGTTATCGTAGCTTTTTATAATTAAAAAAGATAATGATACTCCAATTATTACTGATAAAAAAGCTGGAAATATATATTTTTTCATTTAATCACCATTTAAAGTATATAAAATTATATGTGTATTTTTTGTCAAAAAAAGAGTTATTTTGAACTCTTTATAGATTTATATTATGTCAGTAGCTAAATTAGGGTTTTTTAAAGCATCTATTAATAAGTCAATTTCTTCTTCTGTATTATAAAAATATAGACTTATTCTACAAGTGTTTTTTATATGAATTTCATCTTTTAATATTTTAGCACAGTGTGAACCTGCTCTTATGCAAATGTTGTATTTATCTAGATAAATTGCTAAATCTTGAGGAAATACATTTTTATAATTAAATGTTACTATTCCACTACAAGTATTTTCATTATAAATTGTTATTTCATCTATTTCTTTTAATCTTTTTATTAAATATTCTTTTAATTTTGTTTCCTGCCTTTTTATGTTTTCAAAGCCTATTTTATTAAGATATTCTATTACATATCCAAAACCTATAACACCAGCAATATTAGGTGTTCCAGCTTCTAATAAATCAGGCATTTGTTTATAATGTCTTTCTCCTGTGCTATCAAAATCAGCATTCATTCCTCCGCCATATATTATTGGTTTTATTTCTAAATAGTCTTTTTTATATAATATACCTACTCCAGTTGGGCCACACATTTTATGAGCTGAAAAGGCAAGAAAATCAACATCTAAATCTTTAACATCTACTATTTTATGAGGAACGCTCTGGGCTCCATCACATACAACTAAAATATTATTTTTATGTGCATATGCAGTTATTTCTTTTATTGGTCTTTCATCTCCAACTACATTAGTTATATGGGCTAAAGAGATTGCTTTTGTTTTAGGTGTTATAGCTTTTTTTACATTTTCTAAAGTTACTTCATAGTTTGGAGTTAATTCTATGTATTTAATTTTTATTCCTATTTCATCAGCAAGTTCAAACCAAGGTAATATATTTGATGCATGTTCACTTTTAGTTATTAATACCTCATCATCTTTATTTAATTTATATTTAAAATAGCCAAAGATTATTTTATTTAATGAATCAGTAGTTCCAGAAGTAAAGGCTATTTCATTTTTATTTGCGTTTATTAGGTTAGATACAAGTTCTCTAGTTTTTTCATATTGATTACTAGCTTTTATACTTAATGAATAATCCCCTCTATGAGCATTTGAACTATAGTAATTATAATAATCACTAATAGCTTCACTTAAGATTTTAGGTTTTAATGTTGTAGCACCATTATCAAAATATATTATGTTTGTGCCTAGGGTTAAAAAATCTTCTCTATTCATTTTTTTCACCTCCAATATCTATTTATAATTTTTTCTATGTTCTTTTTCATTAATCCAGTATTTTTCTTTAAGAACCCTTCTATTAATAAGTTCTGGGCTTTCTTGTAGGTTATACCTCTTGACATAAGATAAAATATTTCTTCGTCTTTACATTTACCTATATGAGCACTATGGTTTGCGATAACGTCTTCTTCATCTATGAATAAATTAGGACATATTTGGCAGTTATTATTAGTTAAGTTAATTATTCTATTGTTTTGATTTATTATACATTTTTTTATATTTTTTGGAATAAAACTAGAAACATTTATTTTTAAGTTTCCTTCTTTTATATTTACTCCTTCAGTAATAATATTACTTTCAGAATTCGGTTTATTATGATATACAAGAATATCATATTTTTCATTTGATGTACTGATAGTTTTTAAATTATATTTTAATTTAGCATTTTCCCCATTTAGGTTAAATGTATTCATTTCAAAGACTTCTTTTAAATCATTAATTTGACAAATGTTGGCAACTGAATTTTGATTTAAATAATATTTATAACTTATTTTTACAATGTTTTTACTTATGTACTGATATATATTACATTTAACATTTTCTAAAACATTTATAAATATTACTAACTTAGTGTTTTCATTACTATTACATTCAATTTTTAAATCAGTATTTTTT
>CAVFIJ010000091.1:0-4082 GCA_963622405.1 Bacteroidaceae bacterium
GATGATGCAAAAAGCCATGGTAGAATTATTTGCTGTTCAAAGACCTGCTATTACGAAACATTTATTAAATATATTTGAAAATAAAGAATAAAAAAAATTCAACTTATTCCAAAATGGAATTAGTTCAAAAAGAGGAAAATAGAAATGTTAAAAGAAATATTTAATTTTATAATTTAGATGCAATAATATCAGTTGGTTATAGAGTTAATTCATTAAGGGCTACACAATTTAGAAGATGGGCAACTAAGGGACTAAAAACATTTATTATTCAAGGGTATGTATTAGATAAAGAAAGAATGGCAAATGGAGCGTTTTTTGATGAAGATTATTATGATTCATTATTTGCAGAAATAAGAGAAATAAGAATGTCAGAAAGAAGAAGTTTATCTAAAACAAATTATAGAATTCATACAGATAGCATTAAAGAAAATATAGTGCCTAAACTTATAAACAAACAAAAATTGTTTGTTTATGCAAATGAAGCAGATGTAATAAATGAGGCTTTATTTGGAATGACGGCTAAAGAATAGAAGATATAAAAATAAGAAATGAAGGTGTGTATGGTGGTTTTAGAGTTGATATTCAAATTGAAATAATTTTATGAAATATATTAGAATCAATTGCAGTTATTAATGCTGATTTAGTAATTAAATAAGTTAATAAAAGAAGTAGGGTGTGTGATTTATGAAAGAATTTTATTTAAAATATTTAAATGAAAAATTTAATTTTAACAAAAAAACAATTGTAGCAATTTTTTCTTTCCTAATAGTTATAGCTGGTATGTTTGGCTGGTTATATGAATTTATTTTTTATTATTTTAATGGTGGAATGAAAGAGTTCTATTGGCGTGGTGGTAATTTCTTGCCTTGGATTAATATTTATGCAACAGGTTCTATTATGGTTTGCTTATTTACTTATAGATTTAGAAAAAAACCATTTTTAGTTTTTCTAATAAGCTTTATAACATGCGGTTTACTTGAATATTTTTCAGGTCTTGGAATCTATATATTTACAGGTGGTGATCGATACTGGAATTATAATACAGAAATTCTTAATTTTGGAAATATTGATGGCTTTGTTTGTTTAAGAAGTGTAATGTTTTTTGCAGTAGCAAGCTTATTTTTAATTTATGTTGTATTACCGTTACTTTTATTTTTAGCTAAACATATAAATAGAAAATTATTTTTTTGGATTGGTATTTTACTATGTATGATTATTTTAGCTGATGAGTTTTATAACTTACTTGTAGCGCGAATGTTTGATTTACCAAGAGCACGAGATATTTATACTAGTTTAGGCATTCCTTATGTTAAAAGAATTTAATATTATGAAGGAGATATATATATGAAAAATAGAATGAATAAAAATGAATTAATAAAATTACTTGAAAGTTTAAAACTAGATAAAAATGAATATTGGATTTTATCTAGTGGAGCATTAGTTATACGTGGCATATATCCAGATGCTGGCGATTTAGACATAGCTGTTACTGAAAAAGGCCTCAAAGAGTTAAAAAACAATTATAACTTAAAAAAGAAAGATAATGGCTGGTACACAGTTAATGAAAAAATTGAATGCGTTCTTGATACAAAAGATTCTAACAAAATAGAAAAATATGGTGACTATAATTTAGAAAGTATAAAAAAATATTATGAATTTTTAAAAAATAGTAGTAGAGAAAAAGACAAGGCAAGAATACCTTTAGTTAGAGAATATATAAAAAGAAATTTTAACTAAAAATAATATTAATTATAATAATTGCTTTTTTCTACAATTTATTTAAATATTACCTTATATAATCTTAATATAGGTGATAACATATGAAAAAGGTTAGGCTTAAAAAAAAGAGAAGATTTAAATACAGAATTTTAGTTTATATATTTTTAGTATTCGCAGGATACGAAATATCTTATAATATTATAATGAATAGTATTCTCGTTAGATCAAATGAAACCTTTATCAAAGCAATGCTTGCTGATTCAAATTATCATATGCTCTATGATAAAAAAGCAAGTGATATATTAACAAAAGTTTTTTCTTACTTTTTTAATATAAATGAACCAGTTACCCTTTTAGAAAATACATTTAGTTATAAAGCTAATTCCTCTAATAATATAAGCTATGTAAGTACACATACAAAAAAAGAAGAAAATCCTTTAGTTTATATTTATAATAGTCACCAAGCAGAAACATACGCTGGAGATTCACTAGAACCATATAATATTACCCCAGGTGTAATGATGGCCTCATATATTCTTCAAGATAAATTACAAAACAATGGTATAAATTCTATAATACTAGAAGAAGACCTTGTTACTTATATGAACAGTAATAATATAAAATATTTAAAAAGTTATGAAGTAAGTAGAATGTTTATCAAAGATATAATTAATAATACCCCATCTTTAAGACTAATAATTGACCTTCATCGTGATAGTATTTCAAAAGATAATTCAACCATAATTATAAATGATAAATCTTGTGCTAAAATAGTATTTGTAGTAGGTAATGAAAATGATGATTATCAAAAAAATTTAGAACTTTCTAATAAACTTAATGAAATGATTAAAGAAAAATACCCGACACTTTCAAGAGGCGTACTTATTAAAGGAGGAAGTGGAAGTAATGGAGTATATAACCAAGATTTAAATCCTAAAATGACTCTTCTTGAAATAGGCAGTGATAAAAATAATATATCAGAAGTTTTAAATACCATTGAATTAATATCCCCAATTATAGGAGAATTTGTAAATGAATCTTGAATTATTAGAAAAATTATTAAAAAAGCTTTTACTTATTTGTTTTATTATCTTTTTAGTACTCTATATTACAAATAAAATGGGATATAATGAATATAAAAATAGTCAAAAAGCTTATCTTACAAGTGAAAAAATTAAACAATTTGAAAAAGATATAGCCCGAGGTAAAGATGTAACAATAAAAGATTATTTACCAAAAGAAATAAGTTATCAAAATAAACTTTCTAAAATAGGATTAAAAATTTCTGATACCACATCTTTACTTATAAAAAATACGGTTCAAAAGACATTTAAAACATTATCTAAATTAGGAGAATAACTACAAGGCAATAACTTGTGTTTTTTTCTTTTTATAGCCTAAATAAATGATAAAAAATATAAAAAATATGGTATCATATATAAAGGTGATGTATATGGAAATAATTTTAGGAAGCCATGTATCTTATAATTCTACAGAGGGTCTTGCAGGAAGTGTTATAGAAGCACTTAGTTATGGTAGTAATACATTCATGTTTTATACTGGTGCTCCTCAAAATACAATAAGAAGTTCAATTGATTTAGAACTTACAGAACTTGCTAAAAAAACAATGAAAGAAGAAAAAATAGATATAAATAATGTTATTATTCATGCACCTTATATTATTAATTTAGCCAATAATAAAGATAAAAATAAATATGAATTTTCTATTAATTTTTTAAAACAAGAATTAAAAAGAGCTAGTATGCTTGGAATATCTAAAGTTGTACTTCATCCAGGTAGTCATGTAGGACTTGGAGAAGAAGAGGGAATGCAAAATATAATTAATGCTTTAAATAATGTATTAATAGATGAAAAAGGACCAATTATTTGCCTTGAAACAATGGCTGGAAAAGGTACAGAACTTGGTAAAACATTTGAAGAATTAAAAGAAATAATAGATGGTATAAAAATAAAAACAAGAATTATGGTTTGTTTAGATACCTGTCATATAAATGATGCTGGATATAATCTTTCTGACTTTGATAAAATTTTAGATGAATTTGATAACGTAATAGGACTTTCAAAACTAGGAGTTATACATGTAAATGATAGTAAAAATGAATGTGGTGCTCGTAAAGACAGACATGAAAACATTGGCTTTGGTACTATAGGGTTTGAAAATATCATAAATATTTTGTATAACAAAAGAGTAAGTAAAATACCAAAAATATTAGAAACCCCTTATATATCAAAAAATGGCGGTAAAGATAGAACTTTTCCACCATATAAATTTGAAATCGAAATGATAAAAAAACAAAAATTTAATGCTAATATGTTAGAAGATATAAGAAAATACTATAAAT
>CAVFIJ010000092.1:0-2003 GCA_963622405.1 Bacteroidaceae bacterium
ATATTACTGATGATTTAGATGAAAAAACTGGTTTTGTTTTAAACTGTAAAACCAATGTAATATTAAAACTAGATTCTGTTGCGGTAGATTATTTTAATAAAATAATTAATGCTAAAACAAAGAATGAAATAGAAGAATATTTACCATATTTTGAAGGATGTGATATTTTTGAGTAAGTTATATGATTTATTTAAAAAGTATAATGAATTATGTGAGAATAATAAGTTAGAGTATCAGCCAGATGGCTTTTTGGTTCTAATACATGAACATTATATTAATAATGGAAAGATTAGATTACCATATCCGTTATATGCAACATGGGATATAACAAATTATTGTAATTTGCATTGTATATTTTGTAGTGCTTCAGCATTAGGAAATAAAGAAAAGATAGATGATAATAATGTTATTAAAATTACAAATAAATTAATATCAAGTGGTATAAAATACGTTTCAATAAGAGGCGGAGAACCAACTTTAGTTAATCAATTACCAGAAAGCGTAAAATTATTTAATGAAAATGGAGTATTTGTCGAATTAGTATCAAATGGTACTGGAATAACAGAAGAATTATTATCCAAGTTTGAACAATTAAATAAAAACTTAATAAGAATTAAAATAAGCTTGGACTCTACAAATAAAGAATTGAATGATCAATTAAGAGGTAGAGGTAGTTATGAAGGTGCAGTATCTGCAATTAATGTTTGCGAAAAAATGAAATGGGCTTTTAGAACTCAAATGGTTATAACCAATCAAAACAAAGATGGCATAATTGATATGTATAATTATGTTTCTTCAAAAGGTGCAGCTTCCTTTGGTACTATTTTAGTTTTACCAATGGGTAGAGGTAAGAAAACTGAATTAGTTACAATAGATGTAAATTTATTAAAAGATTTAATATATATTAAAGAACATGAAAATGGAACTAAATTTGAAAAGTTAGGAATGGGTATAGATGGTTATAAATTTTATAATGATTTGTATAAAAATAGTAAGTTTACTGAAGAAGATAGTTATAAATTTAGTTTATTAAAATGTAACTGCGGTAAAACAAGAATAAATATTGATTCTAACGGAGATGTATATCCTTGTGATATGATGAAATATCCAGAATTTAAAATGGGGAATATTTTAAATGATGATATGTCAACAATATGGAATAGCGAAAATGTTAAGAAATTTAATAATATTACAAGAAGAACAAAAAAAGGTTGTAAGGATTGCAAAATTAGAGGATGTAATACTGGCTGTTTTGGTATCAGCTATGGAATTTATAAAAGCATAGAAAAATCATTGCCAAATTGTAGGTTGTATGATGAATAAATATCTTAAAACTGAAAATGCTTCTATAACTGTGGAATATTCGAATGATATATTGGTTACATTATTTAAAGATTCTATGGTATGTAATCGAGGTTTTCAAAGATTATTTATCGAATGCAAAGCAAGTAACCTAGTAGATGTTTATAAAGAATTAAAAAAATTAATTTTTAATGATATAACGGTTTTTATCAAAGTTAGCGATTACGATGATAAGTATTCAAATATCATAAATGAAGTGAATAAAGATTTTTATATAATTATTTACTGTGATGTCAAAACATTTTTTAATATCAAAAAAAATAAAGATTGTTTTTATGAATTAAAATTTAAATACACTGAAAAGGATAAAATAATAGATATTGTTAATAAGTATGACAACATTTTATTACATATAGATTATAATTTGAGCAAGTTGACTAATATAAATGTTGCACTCGATAAGATAGCTGCTGGTGTTAAATCGAAAGAGCTTAATTTCTCTAATTTATTTATGGAAAAGGAATTGATATATGATTGCCCGTATAATATTTATTTGAATAATGAAAATAGCAATAGAATCTATGGAAATAACATTCCTAGAAACATTTTTATAGATTCTTTTGGATTTGTATATTGTATGAGTATAAAAAACAAAAAAATTGTTATTGGAAACATAAATAATAATACTATAAGTTATATTC
>CAVFIJ010000093.1:0-4026 GCA_963622405.1 Bacteroidaceae bacterium
TACTAGCAGATGTATTATTTACCTTATTAGAAACATCAGCAGAAACAGCAAAAGAACGTAATGTCGATACAAAACTATCTGATGATGTATCTAAATTAACATAAAGGAATTGATTAACTAAACTATATTTTATTATCAATTTTTGGAATTTTCTTTCAAAATCTTTAACTTCTGTATCTTCACCAGATGATGCATATATAACAGCATTAGGATTTTCAGACAAACAGTTCGTTATCTCATTTTCATTTATTTGGCTTATAGTACTAGACATTATAGAATTATTTTCACGATACTCAATGCCAGTAATATACCAGCTTCTTGCATAAAATACAGCAAAAATCGTAACAACAATTACAATAAGTAAAATAATATAATTTTTGGTTTCAATTTTTCTTTTCATGTATAAGCCTCCACTCTAAAATAATTTTATCATATTTTTAATATTTTTAAAACAATTTATATAGTAAATTATAAATCAAGACTACTATCTATTTCTTCTAAAGTAACTACAGGAAGAACAATATTTTTATCTTCTAATGCCCTTTTAAATTTCTCTCTAAATGCTGCACATTCTTTAACCCTACTATCAGGATAAATTCTTTTACTATCCCTAATTGCAATATATACATCAAATATTCCAACCTCACTTCTATTTTCAAACAAAGCATTAGAAAACGCTGCCTGAAGAACTGATAAAGAAACATCTGGGTACATCGCAGAAAGACCATAAACTCTTTTATATTCTGAGGTAGCTGTAACTATTGAATCCATAAGTTCTCTAGTTAAGAAACTATTTTGAAGCATTTTTATACCTGTTTGAGCCTCAATTTTAGGAATAGTACCAAGTAATATTTGAATAGTAGCCTCATGAGATGGCTCAAGCACCTCTATTCTATCAAAACGTCTTAAAAAAGCTCTATCTTTTATAATGTATGTTTCATATTCAATAGTTGTAGTTGCTCCTATTGCTTTAATATCTCCTCTATCCAAAGCAGGTTTTAAAATATTTGCTAAATCCATTGGACCATCTTTACTTCCACCTATTAACGTATGAACTTCATCAATAAAAAGAATTGTTTTAGGACATTTTTTAAGTTCATTAACTAATAAATTAGTAACAGATTCAATTTTACCATTAACTTCCATAGTACCTAACATTGAAGAAGAATTAATTTTCAATATTTTATGTCCTTTTAAAGCATCAGGTACATCACCTTTTTGAATTTTATAAGCAATTCCCTCAACAATAGCTGTTTTACCAATACCAGCTTTACCAATTAAAAGTGCAGACTTATCAGGAGTTAGTAAAACAAGTATTGTTTTTTTTATTTCTTCCTCCCTTTCAATAGCGGGATTAGTTATATATGCCTTTGAAGTTAAATTCTCACAATAATTACAAATAATTGGATAATTGTTTGGATCAATATAATTAAAATCTTCTTCTGGACCCATTAAATATTCAACATCTTCCATTATTTATCCTCCTTAATATAACCATTTTTAGTAAGTTTTTTTACTATGTTACTATATTTTTCACTACCATTTATTCTATTATATGTATTTTGTTCTTTTCCATTAGTAATAAAAATTGTGGTAGGTGTTCCTGAAAATGGAAATCTTGCTTGAAGTTCACTAGATTCTTTATCAGATAATTTAGATATGTCTAAATATTTTATATCTGTATGATACTTTTTTATAACCTTATTTAAAGTTATTTTATAGGATGAACAAGCCGAACATGATTCAGAACCAATAAATAATATAAAATCATCTTTTGCCTCAATCATATTGTTTAATTTATCATAACTTATTTCTTCATAAGTTACTCTTCCGCAGCCAGACAAGCAAAAAATTATAACAATAGTACTAATAATTAATAACCCTTTTTTCATTACTATCACCTATCAATAATTATATATTAAATATATATTCATGTCAAAGAAAAACAAATAGCATTTTAACTATTTGTTTTATAAACAAGAAGTTGATCTGGAACTAAATAAATCTCTTTATTTTGCATTAACAAAGTATTTGAATTAACCCCTAATCTTTCTATTACATTATTTAAAGTATCATCAGAAGCTGTTACATAAAATTTAGTATTAAGATTTGGAACCATTATTTCTTCATTAGGATATATATATTCATTTGAAGATAAACCATTTAATTTAAGTAATTGTTCTGCGGTAGTATTATATCTTTGAGCAATAGAATATAAGTTATCTCCTTTTTTTATCACATACTTAATAAAAGTAGTATCTGATAAAGTTGGCACTACTAAAAGAGCACCAGGAGCTAAAAATTGATTTTCAGTAATTCCATTTAACTTCATAAGTTCTGATTTATCTATTCCAAGATTACTTGCAATACTATCTAAAGTGTCCGAAGCACTAACCCTATATACTGTATACATATATTCACCTCTAGGTTATTATATGTATTAAAGATTTAACAGTGATTATTTTCTAGTACTTTTAATCAAATCAAAGATAATACCAAGTCCACCAAACAATACTATTACTTGTGTAATAAAGCTAATAATTGGTATTATTTCAAGTATTAAAATTATAAATAAACCAGCAATACCATATAATAGTTTACTATTGTTATCTTTAAATATTTTATTACATACTTTTTGTCCAATTAAGTAAGCTGCGAATATAGTTGATAAATATAAAGCAAGAAAATAAATAACAAATAATATAATAGCAAGAGGTATACCAATAACTGTAAATAAAAGTAAAACAGAAATTAAAGGTAATAATAAGAATACTAAGATTCCTCTTCCCATAAGTGTAATATATTCACTTGTTTTCATATTCTCACAATTAGTATTGATTTTAACAAATACTTTAGGTAATAATAAAACTAAAACTCCAAATACAAGCATTAAGCATAAAGTAGACCATACTTTAGAGTAAACAGTATCAGCATAAGATATATCATCATTTAATGTTTCATCTGTCTTTTTAATTTTATTTATATCATTACAAGAAGACTTATAATTAGCATCTTTATTATAAGATAAAGTACCTTTTATACTAGCACCTTCATTAATAATAATTTCACTTGCAATGATATTAACATTTCCCTTAATTTTACCATCAATAGTAACTTTAGATGCATAAACATTAACATTTCTATTAAACTCTCCATCTAAAGTTGCAGAAGTTGCTACTACATAGACATCTCTATTAAATTTTGAATTTTCTAAAGATTTAAAAGATGAAGATGCACTAAAAGTATCTTTCAAAGTTTCACCAGAAATAACTGTAGAAGATGCCACTAAAACGCCATACTCTAAAGTACCATTTTGTTCAATTTCAGAGGCCGCAAAAACACCTATGCCATCTACATTACCTTCTATATCAATGTTGCTAGAAGCCGCAACTACACTAGCATTATAATTATCATCTATGGTTATTTCTTCATCTGCCATAACACTAAAATGATCAATTTCACTAGCATCTACATTATTAATAAATAATGCAAAACTTAAAAATAATAAAACAAATATTTTTTTCATAAAACTTCCCTCCCTAAGTAAATTTTAACATATTTTGCCAAATAATGTAAATAATAAAAATGGTGATTTTATGTTAATGCTTTGCTTAAAAATCTTTTTCTTTAGAATAATTGATGTATCTCTTGGAACATTTAGAACAATTGTAACTGTTAAAGGTAAAAATATTCTTGCTGGTATAATTGGTTTTTTTGAGGTTTTTATATGGTTTACTATTGTAGAAGAGGCATTATCAAAATCAAACAGCATATTTGTAGCATTATTTTATTCATTAGGATTTGCATGCGGAACAATTATTGGAGGCTATGCTTCAAACTATTTTATAACAACAAATATAACATTACAAATAATAACAAATAATAATAACATGGCTAGTTATTTAAGAGAAAAGGGTTTTGGAGTAACTTCAATAAATGTAAATGGTAAAGATGGAATAAAAAATATGTTAATATTAGAAACTATTAATAAAAATTATAAAAAAATACTAAGTTTAATTAGAATAA
>CAVFIJ010000094.1:0-2027 GCA_963622405.1 Bacteroidaceae bacterium
ATCATGTGATAACCACAATACTATCTCTTTATATTTATCCAAACCTTTTTCTAATTCTAAAGCAGCTTTCTTAAATGAATAATCCATTTCTTCATCTTTTTCATGATATAAATCAATTGGTTTAAAATTTTCTCTTGTATCATTTTTTAAATCATCTAAGTTCATGAATGCTAATTCTAATTTAACAGATACAAAATTTAATTTGTTTCTTTTTAATATTCTCAATTCTCCAATATCAGAATCATTTGTGCTAACATCTAATACACCATTATCTAATTCATCTCTATAATGTAATGTATATATAGAATGATTATCATTATCTTTTTCATTAGCTGGTACGTAATTGGAATAATGTTTTTTCATAGAGCACATATGTGGATGGTTTTTGTCAAACTTTTTAATTAATTTATTTTCTTCTCCTAGAATATCACTACATAAGTGTTCTGTCTTTCCAATCTTATTGACAAATTTAATTAGTTTTTTTGCAACAATAGCATTATCTTCTAAGAATGCTAGTATTCCCCATATATCAGCTTCTGATAATTCTTTTTCTTTCAATAGATCTAATAATTCTTTTAAAACCAATCTATTTTTTTCAGATAACCCTATTTCGCCATCATCACTATAAATAAAGAATTTAATTTTTTCATCATTTGTTAAATAGATTCTACTTATTTTATTATCTTGTACTTCAATATTAATTTCACCTTCAATAAAATCATTAGATTTACAAAGGCATAATACTTCATCTCCAATTTTAAAATGTTTTACAGGATATTCATCTATCATCGCATATTTTAATTGCAATTCTTCTTTTTCATACCCTACATTTGTAATATGTTGTAATTTCTTTATGATTTCTGCTTTGCCTATAATATCATTACAATCAGAATGATATTCACAATCATCCGCTAAAACATTTTCTAAATAAGACATATCTTTTCTTTCAAAGCTTTTTCTTACAATATCAAACAAATTTCCTTTATCATATACTGCTTTAGCTTTTTCTCTATATAGCATCAAATCACCTGTAATAGATACCAAAGCTTCTACAAAATCTCCAACTTTAACAGTATTATCATCAGGTGAATAAGAAATTGAGTTTTCACTAAACATAACAGGAGTTGGTCCAAATTCTGTATCTAATACTGCTACATGATAAGTTTCCTTTTTACCGAATATAAATGATGTTCTTTCTTTAGTTTCTATAACCCTACCTCTTACATAATTAAGATGTGAAGCTAAAGGATTCTTATTAAAAATACCAGCAAGCATTATACAATTATCTTTTAAATATATTTTATCTTCTTTTCCTTCTTCACTTTTCATCATAAAAGAAAAATTATTATCACCTAAACTATCGTCATGAAATGATTTAAAATCATATGCAATACAATTTATTTGTGAAAACAATTGTGAGTTAGTAGTAATATATGGTTTAAAGTCTTGATTTATATATTGGACGATTGCAGCACCATGTGGTTCTTTTATCATTGGTCTTACAATATATACATCATTACTTAATACTGTTTCAACTAAATTTTCCCAAACAATATTTCCTGTATGATGTACAACAACTCTATTAAATTTTTCTGTTAATGTTAGTTCCTCTTTTGGCTTTTGATAATACGCTATTTGAAATCCATCTTCTACTTCTTTTCCGTTTTGAACTTGTTTTCCATAATAGTTATAACAATTATAGTCATATCCTTTTATTATTTCTTGAGCATTTTTTACAGTAGTATCAACAATTGTCTTTTGAAAGTTTCTATCATTTATATCAAGATTATAACCTATTGCATAAAATGGATTTAGAATTTCATTTTCTTTAACACTAATTGGCTTGACATCTTTTACCTTATAATTATTTAAAAAGTCTAATGCAATTCTTAACCAATTTGAATAAATGCTTGCCATTCTATGACTTTTGTCTTGATTATCCAATTTATCTATTTCTTCATTTAATTTTATATTAAAATCATCAAATATTTCTTTTCTAATATATAAATGATTACCCATACCCATAT
>CAVFIJ010000095.1:0-5635 GCA_963622405.1 Bacteroidaceae bacterium
TGCTTATGTAGATGAAGATGGTAATATTCAAAATTATGATATTACTAACAGTTCGATAAGCTGTGGTATTAGACCTGTAGTTACTTTAAAAAGTACTGCTAAATTTATAACTAATAATAATAATAATTCTTTAGATAATCCATATAAACTTGCAAAAAGTTATGAAGGGTCTATAACTATTGATAATAATATAGATAATTCCAAATCAATCTCTGCAACTATTTTAGCCAATGCCTCAGCTGATTTAACAGGTACATATTATTTATGGATTAAAGGTGGAATAAAGGATAATAACGGAAATGAAAGTAAAGATACTGTAAGTAAATCTTATAATTTTAATAACGAATATCCGTCTTTTAAACTAGGTACTAGCGTTACAACAAAGTCTATTACAGTTACAGTAAATGGTGATGAAGAAAATGATGCATGGAGTTATAAATATACTTTAAAAAATGAAAATGATGAAATTTTAGATGTATCAGAAATTATATCTGATGATTCTTACACTTTTGATAATCTTAAAAATGGTACAAGTTATAAAATTAGTGTTATGATAAAAAGTGTAAATAATAAATCTAAAACTAAGTCCATTATAGTTAGCACAAAAAACTTTGATGCACCTACATTTGAAGTTGATGATGATTCATATATTTTAAAAATCATTTATCCTAAAGATAAAAATGGCAATACTTTATGTAATAATGGATATACATGTACATATAAAATAAATGATGATAATTATGATGCAAATGATGATATTAATATTTCTTATGATAATGATACTGATAGTGGATTAACTGTTTTAAAAGGTGAAAGTAATATTACTGCAATTATTAGTGATGGAGTTAATGAACAATCTACAACTTATACATATGAGCCAGAGCCAATCATTAAGGATTTATCGTCTTTATCTGAATATAAAAACAGAATTACAAAAATTGTATTTAAAGATAATATAGATACAACAAACAGTATCAGATCCGAAGATGTATCTATAAATAGTGATGGTAGTGTTATGGCATGGATTATAAAAGATAATGATAATGAAGTAATTATTAATGGAGATACAGATAATACTTCTGGAGATACAGATAATACTGCTTATATTCTAAATATCGGAGGAATAGGAGGAGTATATGCAAATAAAAACTCATCAAGTCTATTTGCAAACATGATTAATTTAAAAGAGATTAATTTTAATAATAATTTTAAAACAAATAAAGTTAAAAATTATAGTATGATGTTTGCTTATACTCGAAAATTAACTAAATTAGATATATCTTCCTTTGTTATTAACACTAATAGTGATGTTAATATGAAAGGTATGTTTATGGGTGCATCTGCTTTAACTAGTATTAAGTTTGGTAATATAAATACATCAAAAGTTACATCAATGAATTCAATGTTTAAAGGACTAGACTCACTTACTAAACTTAATTTATGTCAGTTTGATTTTACTAATGTTAAAGATTTATCTAGTATGTTTGAAGATAGTTTTTCTCTTACAAAAGTTTTTGTAAATTCTACTTGGAAAAACAAGGATGTGGATGTTATTGGTATTGAAAACAATAAAGTTACAACGGGAAAATGTATTAATGTATCTGTTAATTTTTGTACTACTTTTTCTGAAAATAACACATGTTTTAAATCTTAATAATGTATAATTTAAAGTAAGAAGGTGATTAAAATTGAAAATTATAGTATGTTATTCTTATTCTGGTAATTCACTTATGATAGCAAATAAAATCAAAGAAAAACTTAATATAGATGTAATACAAATAATACCAAAAGAGTCTTATACAACTGATTATGATAAGTTAGTAGAAGATGCTAAAGAATACTCTAAATGTAATGTAATGCCTATTATAAATAGTATAGACGTCAGTAAATATAATGAAATTATATTAGTTTGTCCTGTTTGGTGGTATACTTATGCATCTCCAGTTAATACATTTTTAAATAATAATAATTTTGATGGTAAAATAATTTATCCAGTGATTACAAACGGTGGCTGGATTGGTCATACTTTAAAAGATATTGAAGATAAAGTTAATATAAAATACCCTCTAAATTTAGTATTTAATAATAATGTACTTACAAATGAAGATGATTTGGAAATCTGGTTTAATAATTTCAAATAAAAACTCCATCATTAATAAAACTAAATAATACAAAAGAGATAGCTATAGCTATCTCTTAATTAATTTAACCCCCATACAATACTACTTACAAAAAATGCAACCATTACAAGTAGCATAAGCCAAATTATTGCTCTTGTAAAAAGCTTAGTCCAATTTATATTTTTCTTTTTAAGCTTCTTTTGCTTTTTTTCTTTCATTCTAATAGTCACCTCATTAATCATTATAATATATTTTACTATTTTTTGGAATATTTTTTATTTAAAATAATATAATTAACTGAGGGATAAAATGAAAAATATTATAAGAAACATTTACAGTAAAATACGCATTAATAAAAGTTTATTTATATTTTTAATTATTATTGTAATAATTGGATTAATAACAGGTTCTATTTTTTCACTACTTATGGATAATAATGATAAGGAACTTGTAACAAATTATTTAGCTAATTTTTTTAATACAATTAAAAATAACGAACTTAATTATAATTTAACTTTTTCTAATACACTTTTTTTTACCTTAGGATTTGCTTTACTTATTTGGCTATTAGGTATATCTATTATAGGTTTTTTAATTATAATTCTTTTATTATATTTAAAAGCCTTTATACTTGGATTTGTCTCATCTAGTATAATTTTAAATTATAAATTTAAAGGTATTTTTTTTGATATAGCCTATTTATTCCCACATCAAATTATTAATATGATGATATTTATATTAATATCTGCTTATGCTTTAATTGTATCTTTTAAACTTATTGAAGCTATTGCTAAAAAGAAAACATTAGATTTTAAAAATATTATTAATAAATTTTTATTTATACTTATATTTTCATTGTTTATTTTATTATTAACTTCTTTATATGAGGTATATATAGTACCAAAACTTTTAAATTTAATTTTAAAGATATAGAAAATGAATAGATTTTCTATCTTTTTTTTGATACAATAATTTTATAAGGAGAGAATTATGAAAAAAGTTGTTGTTGGAATGAGCGGTGGCGTTGATAGTAGTGTTGCGGCAATTATACTTAAAAAAATGGGTTATGAAGTAATTGGACTTTTTATGAGAAACTGGGATACAAGTATTAATGGGGACTACTTAGGTAATCCTAATTTAAATAATGAAATATGTCCGCAAGAACAAGATTATAATGATGCCAAAGAAGTTTGTGAAAAGATTAATATTCCACTATATAGAGTTGATTTTGTAAAAGAATACTGGGATTATGTGTTTACATACTTTTTAGAAGAGTTAAAAAAAGGAAGAACACCTAATCCAGATATTATGTGTAATAAATATATAAAATTTGATATGTTTATAAAAGAAGCAAAAAAACTAGGAGCAGACTATATTGCGACTGGTCATTATGCTAGAATAAAAGATGGGAAATTACTTAGAGCAGTAGATAGAAATAAAGATCAAACATATTTCTTATCCGAGGTTCCAAAGAAAAACTTTGAAAACGTATTATTTCCTATTGGGGAACTTAAAAAAAGTGAAGTAAGAGAAATAGCTAAAAAGTATAATTTAATTACTGCAGATAAAAAAGATTCTACAGGAATATGTTTTATAGGAGAACGCAATTTTAGAAAGTTTTTAGAAAATTATTTACCTAATAGTAGTGGAGATATTGTAGATATAGAAAGTGATAAAGTTTTAGGAAAGCATATAGGTCTTATGTATTATACTATTGGACAAAGAAGAGGGCTTGATATCGGAGGAACTAAAGAAAGACTATTTGTGTGTAAAAAAGATTTAGATAAAAATATTTTATATGTAGCAAGTGGAAGTGAAAATAATTATTTACTAAGTTATGAAGCTATTATAGAAGATGTTAATTTATTTGAAGAATTACCAAAAAAATGCACAGCTCAATTTAGATATCGGCAAAAAGAAAATGATGTATATGTTGATATTTTAGATGATGGTAATTTACTTGTTAAATATCCAGAAGGTATTAAAGCAGTAACTATAGGTCAGGCGTGTGTTTTATATAATGGAGATATCTGCCTAGGTGGTGGAATTATTAAGGAGGTACATTAATGAAAAAAGTAAGAATTATAATATTAGTCTTATTTATCATTTTAGTAGTGATTTTAGGAACTTTATATTTAACTAATGTAAATAATAGTAAAAACGAAAAAAAGGCTGAAAAAGCCACAAAAACTACTGAAATAAAAGAAGAAAAAGATAATAGCCAAACTGAAGAAGTAGAAGAAGAAGGAACTAATAACTATGTTTTTACAGATGATGAAGGTAATGATGTAGAAATAAAGGCAGATAAAGTAGTAACTGCTACTGGATTTGCTGGTTCTAGTAATTATCAATTTTATTTGATTGGAACTGATTTATATTTTGAAAATATAAGTATTACTGATAGTAAAGAAAAAATAGCTGAGGGCATAGAAGATGTTTATTTAAAAGGTGAATATGTAACTGCAGTACTTGGAGAAAATGGCAAAATATTAAAAGAAAATAATTATATTACATATGAATAGGGGATTTACTTTTACTTTACACTTGACAATTTAAAATGCATTCGCTAAAATTATAGTAGGAGGTTTAAATCATGGATAGATTAAACGAAATATTAAAAGAACTAGGAATATCAAAAGTTAAATTAGCAAAATGTTTGGGAGTATCTCGCCAAATGATTTATAACTATCTTGAACTAGATAATATTAATAAATGGCCTAAGGATAAAAAAGTAATTTTACTTAGTTTATTAGGTGTTAAGTCAGTAGAAGAAATCAATAATATAAAGGTAAATACTAATTATATAATGGATGTTGAAGCACGTATTAATAGTTTATTTGAAATTTCAAGTAAAAGTGATGTAACTGAAACAAATGCTATATTTAATGGATTAGGTCCTAAACAGAAAGAATTACTTCATAGCATCGTTGATGATTTAAAAGAAAAACTCAGTGATGAAAAAGATGAAACAAGTTATAATTCTATGTTATATTTGTATCATTTTTTACAAACAATGGATAGCTCTAAAGAACTAAAGTATATGCTTGCATATATATCTAAAAGTTATGGTTATACAAAGCCATATGAATTTATATATGATGAAAATGAACAATTTATATTTGAAAGTATATTATTTTCTGCAATATCATTATATAATAACGGTAGTGCTAGTAAATCAAGAATTGCCGCAACACATAAAAGGTTTGTTAATGATATAAGGCAAAAACAAGAAGAAAAAATGGGTAGAACTGATGTACTTCAATTAACAAAGAAATTAGCGTTACAGGAATTAGGATTTACTGAAATAAACACAGATAATGCAGCAGAAGTAATGGCTAAAATAATGGAAATAGAAGAAAGAAATAAGAGAAGTTAAGTTTTCTCTTATTTTATTTTTTGCCTTAGTTAACATAATATATATTATAGGAATTTTATTTATACTGAATATTAAATAAAAAATATAATTATATATCATTTATAAACATATATTGTATTTAATATTATGTGTATTATTA
>CAVFIJ010000096.1:0-5085 GCA_963622405.1 Bacteroidaceae bacterium
TATTTAAATAATAATAGTTATGATATACAAAAAGAAGTTTATGATAATATAGACTATGTTAAACATCCTTTATTAAATGATTTAAAAAATTATATAATAAAGCCTTCTATTTGGTGTATAGGTGGAGATGGTTGGGCTTTTGATATTGGCTTTAGTGGAATAGACCATGTTCTTTCATCAAGAGATAATATAAACATATTAGTATTAGATAGTCAGGTTTATTCAAATACCGGCGGACAGTCTTCAAAAGCAACACCAAAAGGAGCAGTTGCTCAGTTCGCAAGTAGTGGAAAACAAAATGCTATGAAAGATTTAGCAAGAATAGCTATGAGTTATCCAAATGTTTATGTTGCCCAAATAAGCTTAGGTGCTAATATGATGCAAGCTGTAAATGCTTTTAAAGAAGCAGAAGAACATAATGGTCCTTCAATCATAATTGCTTATACGCCTTGTATTTCACATGGTATAAAAGGTGGTATGAAAGAAAGTGTAAATATAGAAAAACTTGCGGCACTTTCAGGTTATTTTCCAATATTTAGATATAATGGTAAATTACATTTAGATATAAATCCTAATTTTGATTTATATGAAGAATTTTTAAATAGTCAAACAAGATATAGTATGCTAAAAGCTGTAAACGAAGAAAAGGCTTTAGAACTTTTAAAAGCAAATAAAGAAAATGCTATTAAGAGATTTGAATTTTATAAAAAACTAAGTGAAGAAAGTTAACACTTTCTTTTTTGCTATAAATAATTCAATAGACTTTATTTTAAGAGTTTGATAAAATAATTATATAAGAAAGTGAGAGGTATATAACTTATGAGATTAAAACACATAAAAGGTGCAGAAGAAGAAATTAAACTATCTCCTTATTTAATAACAGAGCCAGAGAAATATAAAGGTAATTATAAAAAAATTTTTAAAAATGATAACCCGATTCATATAGAAATTGGAATGGGTAAAGGAAACTTTATTATAGAAATGGCTAAAGGAAACCCTAATATTAATTTTATTGGTATTGAAATGTATGATAGTGTTCTTTTAAGAGCGGTTCAGAAATTAACAAATGAAAAAATAAATAATTTAAAATTAATAAGGTATGATGCAACAAATATAGAAAATATATTTGCTAAAGAAATCAGTACTATTTACTTAAACTTTTCTGATCCTTGGCCTAAAAACAGACATGAACATAGAAGACTTACAAGCGATATATTTTTAAAACGATATGCTAATATTTTTAAAAAAGATAATATAATAATTCAAAAAACAGATAATAGAAAACTATTTGAATATTCCATTATGTCATTTGTAAACTATGGTTATAAGATAGAAGATATATCTCTTGATTTACATAACATCAAGGATAATTCTATCATAATGACTGAATATGAAGAAAAGTTTGTATCTAAAGGATATCCTATTTATATGATTAAAGTTAAAAAATAGACATTTTTTTACAAAAACTAGACAAAAAAACTATAAATTTAATATAAAGTTTGCTATAATTTAATTAACCGGAGATGGTGAATACATGAAAAAGAGGTGTGTAATATTATTTTTAATAATGTTTCTACTTACCGGATGTACTATAGTTAGAATTGATACTGCTAGTATAGATAATATAGTTGATATAGTATTATCTAAGAATAATAAATTATATAATCATATGAGTATTGGTTGTAAATATTATATTCCAAGAGGAGTAAGTTATATAGATAGTGATGAGGCTAACGATAGACTTTACTCAAATGGTGTTTATTATTATTTATATTTAGATAAGATAGAATATTATTATAAAAAAAGTTTAAAGTATAAAAAAGATGATTCAAAGTATTATTCAAAAAAGATTAAAAATGGGGATTTAGTTGGATATCTAGAAATAACAGAAAATAATAGCAATGAGTATTTAGTAGAGTTTGTTTATAATTATGCTAAAATAGAGGCAGTTACAACTAAAGAAAATATGACAGATGTCATACTTAATTCATCATACATTTTATCGACAATTAAATACAACAAAGATACTATAAAATATATAATAAGTGATGAATCTTCTAGTGAGAAGAAATATGAAGAATTTATATCAAAAAAAGAAACAGATAGTTTTTTAGGATATGAAGAGAAATAGAGGTGTTTATATATGGGATTATTTGATAAAGTAAAAAGTTTATTTACAGAAGAAGTGGAAGAAGAGGAAGAACAACCAATAAAAAAGGAAGTTATAAAAGTAGAAATACCATCTCCTAATGAAAAAAAAGAAGAGGTAAAAAAAGAATCTGAAGAGCCTATTAGTAAAAGTATTGATGAAAATGATAATTTCTTTAATGATGATAAAGAAGAATTTTCTATCCGAACTGATAATAATTTTCCATTCTTTGATGATGAAGAATTTAGCTCTTTTGATAAAAAAAGCAAAAAGAGAGAAGAGAGAAAGAAGAATACTTATAAAGAGACATATAAAGAAAAAAAGGAAGTTTATAACCCTATTAAGGAAGAAAAGAGGGTATTTAAACCATCACCAATTATATCTCCAGTATATGGTATTTTAGATAAAAATTATCAAAGAGAAGAAATTAAATCTAAGTCAGTTAATCACTATAATTCAAAAGAGGCTACTGTCGATGAAATAAGAAATAAAGCTTATGGTACTCTAGAAGATGATATAGAAACTACTTTATTTGGTAGAGATGAAGATAACTTTGAAGAAGATATTACTAAAGATGATATACTTAAAGCAACAATAAGAGATGAAAAAGAAAAGGATATTGCAAAAGATGATAGTGAAGAATTTTCTACTAGAACAAGAATGCATAAAACTCGCTCATCACTTGATATGGATGATTTTGTAAAAGATGATACAAAGAATGAAAAAAAAGAAAAACCAAGAAAAATTAGTGATGAAGAACTATTTAATATGATTGATTCAATGTATCAGAAAGGGGATAAAGAATGATAGACGTTAATGCCTTTATGCTTATGATTTTATATTTATCATTAATTATATTAGTTTTTATGCTTATTATTATTGCTTATAGAACTATAAAAATAATGAAAAAATTTGATCAAATTATTGATGATTTAAGCATAAAGTCGTCAAAATTAAATGGGGTATTTAATATAATAGATAATGCCACTGATGCTGTTGTACAAATGAATGATACTATTGTTTCGTTCATAACCAGTGGCATTGAAAGATTATTTAATAGAAAGAAGGAAAAAAAAGATGAGTAAAAAAGGTTTAGGGAAGTTTGCACTTGGTGCTGGAATTGGTGCTGCGTTAGGATTGCTTTTTGCACCAAAAAAAGGTGAAGAAACACGAGCAGATTTAAAGAAAAAGTTAGATGATTTAATGGGCAAAGTTAGAAGCCTTGATAAAGAAGAAGTTAAAAATGCGGTTGAAGAGAAAATTAATGAAATTAAAGATGAACTAGAAAGTCTTGATAAAGAAACCATTTTAGCAGAAGCAAAAAAGAAAACAAAAGTTTTAAAAGAAAAAGCAGAAGAGTTAGTTGAATATGCTATTGAAAAAGGCACTCCTGTTATTGAAAAATCTGCTAATGCGGTAAAAAACAAAGTAAATGAAGTATCTAAACAAGTAATTGATAAACTTTCATAAGAGTGATAAAATCACTCTTTTATTGTCATTATATTTTTATATTTTGAATATATTGGTATAGGTGATTATATGAATACTAAAGAAAAGTTTAAAGATTTTGTTAAAAATAATCCCATTTTACTTAAATATGTTAAAAATGGCGATATGACTTGGCAAAAATTTTATGAAATCTATGATATGTATGGAGAAGACAATAATGTTTGGAGTGATTATCTTAAAACAAGTAAACAAACTACATCTATAAAAACTTCTAGTAATAATTCATTTGATGTTATGAGCTTTATAAAAGGTATTGATTTAGATAGCCTGCAGGAAGGAGTAAATAGTGTACAAAGAGTTTTGGGTTTACTTCAAGATATAAATCCTTCGCAAAGTAAAACAAATATCATAAACAAACCTAGACCTTTATATAAACACTTTGAAGATTAATGACTATAGATATTCAGTATAAATTAAAAAGTAATAATTACTACTTAAAATATTTAAGATCACATTCTGTTTGGTATAAATATTTAAATAGAAATCCTATCTTTTTTAAAAACTTTGAAAATGAAGTAAAATCATATTATAAATTAACAAAAATAGATAAATTTTCTAAAACTTTAAATACTATTGAAATGGCAACTAAACTACTTGGTTCAATGAACGATATATGATAAAATTATTATGGATGTGATTTTATGCGAGTTATAAGTGGTAAATACAAAGGTAAAAAAATTAAAGGTTTTGATATAGATGGCACAAGACCTACTATGGATAGAGTAAAAGAATCTCTATTTGCAATGATTCAAGATAAAATACCTAATAGTAAATTTCTAGACCTTTTCGCAGGAAGTGGTTCTATTGGTATAGAAGCAATAAGTAATAATGCATGTTTGTGCGTGTTTGTAGATAATAATCCTATATCTATTAAAACTATAAAAGAAAATACATCTTTATTAAATGAAAACATAGATATCTTATACACTGATTATAAAAAATATTTGAAAAACACAAAAGAAAAATTTGATATTATTTTTTTAGATCCCCCTTATAAAACAAAACAGCTTAATAAAGCTATTACTTTAATAGAACAAAATAATATTTTAAATAATGGTGGTATTTTAATTTGTGAATATGAAAGTGAAGAGCCTATATCAAATTATAAATTAATTAAAGAGAAAAAATATGGTAACAAAATGATTAAAATATTTGAAAAATAATCTTTTCTTTGATATTATTGTACTAGGAGATAGGTGAGGAGCATGAGTAAAAATATACTAAAACAAAGTGAAAAAAATGAAATTACTAATGATGTAAAAAAAGCTTTTAAAAAAGCTAAAGAAAAGAACATTAAAGGCTCTAATAAAAGAGCTATAATGCTTTCTGTAATAATAATTATTGTTGTATTCGCAAGTTGTCTTTATTTCTTTTTAAATAATAATCCTAAAAATATTTTTGTAAACAATATTAACTCTATTTATAAT
>CAVFIJ010000097.1:0-5716 GCA_963622405.1 Bacteroidaceae bacterium
GCTTGATTATTATTGCCAGTACCATTAGTGGCATTTTCTGCCTGCTTTTGAATATTCCCCATAACATTTGTTAAGATAACTGATGCCGCACCTAACACAGCTGCAATTAAAATAATTGTAACAACAGTTAAACTTGCCTCTCCAGTAGCTTCTTTCATTTATATATTCACCTCCTAAAAAGACATAACCATCATCATTGAAAGTAGTAAGAAACCTAGTATTCCTCCACCAGTTCCAAATAACATAACCATAGTCTTTTTTTCCATAGTTTCTAGTCTAGCTTTATATTTTTGCTCTCTAGCCTTGTTTTGAAGCGTGGAAATACTTCTTGAAAACATAATTAGTTGTTCTTGTTTATTCTCATTACTACCTAATGATAATCTATATAAAAGTCTCATCATTCTCATAGAGTCCCTTACAGGATACTCATTAGCAAAATCCATATATGGCTGTACGGATGAATCTCCCTCATCAATTTTAGTAATCATCCTTTTTAAGCCATCTCTAAATATCATAGGTGCTGTATCTACACTTTTAGCAAGTGCGACTGGTACAGTATAGTGCTGAATTAGAATTTCTAAACTCTTTAAATAGTAAGGCAAAGTTTGATTAATCTTAGATAGATTATTACTATAATATCTTTTTAATTTCATATAGTCAGATTTAAATATTAAAAATCCAATTATAATAGCTAAGAGTACATACATAAATGACATATTTGCCATAAATAAGAACATCATAATAACAATTGCTGCAAGTCCATTTCTAACTCTTTTATTATATAATGTAGAAACATTATCATCTGTAAGTTCACCATATCTTATTCTAAGTAAAAATGCATAATCATCTTCCATTAGAAATTTAAAATATGGTTCTATTTCATTTACAAACCTTTTAGTACTAAAATGATTGTTAACCTGAAGCATTAGAATAAATATAATACCTATAATTATAAAAGATAATCCTAAACTCATTATTCCGCCCCCACATCTTCATTATAATATTTTTCTCCATTAATTAAGAAATATGTATTTAGCCAAACAATCATATGTAAAAGTAATTGTATCCACCAAGTATCAAGCATCTTAACATAAGTATCAACACTAAGTAAAATTTGTACAAGCATTACCATTAAATATAACATAATACCAAATCTTAAGAATTTCTTATGAAACTCTGCTCTATCCATTCTATCTCTATAAACAGCTTCAACAAGCATATCAATATCATTTTGCATATTCTCTAAGGTTTCACCTGCATCTTTAGATCCTTCATTAGTAATTTGATAAAATAATTGATGCATATTTCTTACTATAAAGAAATCATATTTACCATTAAACATTTCAATACTAGCATCTATAGTACCATTTTCATAGGCCATATCTATCATTAACTTAACATCACTTTTTACAGGATCTTCTAAAACTCCAGATTCATAAACACCTTCTAAGGCTTTTACGAAAGACTGTGTAGTTTGAAATTCCATTATAGTATTTGTAGTATAAACTTGTATTTGTTCAAATATAAATTCACTATAAAGCCTTTTACACCTTAAATAAGTTAAATAAGGAATAAAACAAACTGCTAATATGGCATATACAATACACCAAAATATATTATAGAAATATAAGAAAGCAAGTACAGCAGCTCCTACAGCAAATACAGTAATTTGTATCATATATTGTTTTCTTGTATATTCTTGACCGAGTTCTTTTACTTTTTCCCTTATAACTTTAAATGAATAAGGAGTATATTTATTATAAACTAAACTAATTTGCTCATTTACAAACTTATAAGCATTAGTTTTTTTATCACTACGATAAGTAACTAAGAATATAGCAATTGCTAAAACAATAATAAAAATTATAAATGTCATACTTCCCCTCCTTTATTCATATTATAAACTTAAACTTTCGGTTACCTGACTTGGATCAGGTACTATCTTTACATTATTAATTGTACCATTATCTAAAGAAGTATTCAAAGAATTATCGTTATTCTTTACACTTTCAGTGTTAACCATTTCTTTTTCAATATCAGGAATACTTTCTACTGGTTTATCATGTATTACACCTTCAGCTTCTGTTATTGGTACATTTTCACCTAGTAATCTAAGTTCTTTTGGTAAAAAGACACCTTGAACTTCTAAATAGTCTAGTAAGTATTTAGAAGGATTTTTCTTAGTAACTTTTCCTTCGGCTGTTTTTCTATAAATAACATTACTACCAGGATTATTATCATCATCAACAAAGAATTCTGTAACTTCGGCAATTTCTCTTACAAAGTTATGAGTTTCTTTATCAGTTCTCCCTCTTACATATACACCTAATTGAACATATCTATGAATAGTTTTTAAAAATTGCTCAACATCTTGACTAGTTTCTAGTAAACTATAAAGTCTATTTGGAATGCTAGAGGCTTTATCAGCATGTATTGTTGATAAGATATAGTGTCCTGATGAAATAGAGTTACGAACGGCTAGTACAGCCTCAGCACTACGTACTTCTGATAGTAAAATCCACTTAGGGTTTTGTCTCATACAAGTAACTAATACATCTGTATAAGATGCAATATTATTTGTTTTCATTGCAACTATATCTCTATGTGGAAATATTCTATCTAAATGAAGTTCTAGTGTATCTTCAATAGTTATTATTTTTTCATCTTCAGCGATTTTACTTGCTAAATATTTTATAAGTTCGGTCTTACCAGAACCTGTTTCACCAGCTGCGATTATATTGCAGTGCCCTTTAACGCAATATTCAAGAAAGTCATGAATATCAGGCTCTATATATTTTTGTTTTATAATAGTATCTTTTTCTAATCTTATTTTAGCAGGTGTTTTTCTTATAACACAAGCAATACCATTAGTAGCAATACTATCATGAACAAAATTAAGACGAAGTTCAGCACTTTCAGCGTCTAGAAAGGGATGAGCCATATTAAAGGTTTTACCCATTACATTAGAACACTGAAAGGCTAACTTTTCCATAAAAGCATTATTTATATTTGGATTTTCAACTCTATATATACCTTTAGATAACGTTTTCAAATGAATTTGACCACCATTATCATATGAAACATCTGTTATATCGTCATTATCTAAATATTCTTTTAAAGGTCCAAAATCGAGTTGTTCAAACATTGACTCATGCATAATTATTGTCCTTGTAATATAGTGGAAATTCCTTGAGTACTAGTAGCGGCAGTACTACTAGTAGTACTTTCTGTAGTATCAGAAGATATATTTTCTACAGTTGTGTGAACAGTACCATCTTTTTCTGTAAAGATTGCGACTATTTGATCTATATTTTGACTATCTGATAAACTAGTTGTAAATGTCTTTTTATTTGTTTTAACTACTTTGCCTTCAGAACCAAGTTGATAAGAACATGTATTTTTCTTACAACTCTTTGGATATTTAATAGTTACTGTTTTTATTTTACTACCAGTTATTTTAATAGTAGGAAGCAATTCATCAGTAGTTGTTGTTTCAGTTACTGGAATATTAACAGCATGTGCATCTATATAATCTGCTAGTTGCTGAGTTGATACTTCAGTAGCACCTTCTGTACTTACTTTTCCACCATGTGGTACTGGGAATAATTCTACACCAAGTGAACTCATATAAGAAGCTTTTCTAAGTAATAAGTTTATATCCTCAGGTACTCCAAATATAAGCATAGCAGGTGTTCTATCTTCTTCTGTGTTTTCAAAAACATTTTTACCAGAAGAGTCTTTAACTGCAAGTACTTCTACATTAGCAACTAATTTGCCAAGCATTACTTTTTCATCATTTCCATTACCAGTTTTCATATAAATATCTATTTTATTACCTGGGAAAATAGAATTACCATAAGTAGATTCCATATCTACTGGAAAGTTATAAACAACATCTCCCTTTTTAACTTTTACAAAAGCTGAATCTGGTAATTCATCTTTAGTAATAACCGTATCTGTATAAAACATACTTCCTTTAGGTATAACTGTATTTATATTACTATATTTACCCACAATACTAGCACTACTAGTAATAACGTTATCACTAACAGAAATACTAGGCATATCTATGGTAGTAACCATATCACTAGTAATTTCTGTTCTAGGCTGAATAGTAGTTGCCGCAACAGGAACAGTAACAGGGCTTACTGCATTATTTATTTGACTACTATATCCAATGTATAAAATAATTAAAATAATTATAATACCAAGAATAGTAACTGTATTTTTATTTCTTAAAAATCTTTGGGCCGAAGCCATTATATTATTCATATCATCATCCTCTTTTCTTTCTTTTAATATGGCGTTTCTAAAATCGCATCAATTGTATTATTTAATGTAAAGTTAACTTCATTTGTATTACCACCAAGAAGGCTAAATACTGTTCCACTTTCAACTGTAGTCGTAACTTTTATACTAACTTTAGGTGGAAGTTCGTTAACATCTAAGAAATCTATTTTATATTCTTTAGTTCTTCCCTGTGAACTTTGAGCAAATCTTCTAATAAAGTTTTCAACAAACTTTTCTTTATTTATTTTATATGAACCATTATCTCTATAATAACCATAGTCAACAGCATCCCACATTGCCGCTTCTGTAACTTCTTTTAATAATTGTGAATTATGTTCATCACTATTAGTAATAGATTGGAAAAGGGCAATAAGAATTATTGAGGTAGTACCTAGCATAACAACAAATACACCCCAAAATGATTTATTCATATCTTATCATCCCCCTAACTTTCCTCAGCACATGTTTTAAGGTTATCATAACCACCATTTGCACATCTACCACCATTTATTGTAACTTCATTTCTAAGAAAATCACTTCTGCATGTACCTTCTTTATCACATGTTAATGAATTATCGTCATATTCATGCGAACTATTATACCTTTGAATATTATTTATAATCTCGCCATCTAATGTAACTGTATAAAGTGAATTATTATTATCATTATTATCAAGTGTATATATAGCCTTACTTGCAATGCCACGATTATTAATAATATGTTTAGACACAATAGGATTATCTATAGTATTTACACATGTTATTTTTTTAGTATAAATATTATAACTGCACCAGTTAGCACCAGTTTTTCTTCCAACTCCATCTATGTATGGAAATGGATTATCTAAATCAATAGTTCTATATATTATCTTTCTTCCGCCCTTTGATGGACAGTTACCATTTTCATCTGGGCAAACCATATCTGTATCAGGACAGCATATTCCTCCATTACATTTTGCACAAATATTACATTCCTCATCACTGTCATATTCTTCTTTATCTACCCGTTTACCAGATGAATCAAAATAAAGCGTTTTATTACCAACTACCACTGTTTTGCAAACCGCAGGGCACAAATCATAATATGTCTCTTTATCAACTTTTTGTCCAGTATTATCATAATAAACATTATTAACTATACGACAGTATGGACACTTTTCCTCATACTTTTCTTTTGTTGTTTCCTTTCCTTCATCATCATAATATTTATCTCCTACTATTTTACACTTAGGATTTTCACATGTTCCAGTTTTAGAACACTCCCCATTATCACAAAGTTGTTCACCCTCATCACAAGTATGCAGCTTGCAAGTATACTCAGATGTTGTTGTTTTTGTTATATCGTCTCGGCAATCCTTTGTTTTATTTTCTGTTCTATCATTACGACATGTTTTATATTCATCACTACCATAACCATATAATTTGGC
>CAVFIJ010000098.1:0-3911 GCA_963622405.1 Bacteroidaceae bacterium
AATTACTCCCCTCTTTTTTTAAAATTAATAGAGTAGACAGGGTAGTATTAAATACTTTTAATTAAAAATTACTATTAATAATATTACAAATAATATTCCAAGACTAAGACTTACTATAGTTTTATACGATTTTTCATATTTTAATGCTAAATTTAATAATTTAAAGAAACTAATATAAATCATAATTCCTGCGACAATAATTAATAAAATAGCTATTATTTGTTCATTAATAAAAGGTTTTAAAATTAAAAAGGTAAATAATGCTCCAAAAGGTTCTGATAAAGCTGCAACTAAAGTATATAATAGAGCTTTCTTTTTGCTTTTTTTTGAGTAAAATATTGGAACTGCTATACTCATCCCTTCTGGGATATTATGCATAGCAATAGCAATAGTTATAGTAATACCTAATGTTAAGTTTTCTGAGGAAGTAATATAAGTTATTATTCCCTCTGGTATATTATGTAATATCATTGTTATAAATGAAAATATACCTGCATTATATAATTCATTTTGTTTAAATTTTTTACTAATTTTTATGTTTAATAAATGGATAATAATTACTCCTATAATTAAATAAATTAATATAATTATAAATATTTTATTTTTATAAACTACTGTATTACTTAAATAATTGATAGCTACTGGTATTAAATCAAAAAATGACACTGAAAGCATAATACCAGCGGCAAAGGCTAAAGAAAAGTAAATTATTTTATTTGGTTTTATTTTTAAAAATATAAGTAAGCTTCCAAGTAGTGTAGAAAGTCCAGCTAAAGATGTTAATATAAATGGCAGCATAGTATCACCAGTTATATTATATGTTTAAATAATTAATAATTATTCCTGATAATGCACTTATAAAGTAAAGCATTAATAATATTTTTATACTTTCTTTTTTATTTTTATTGTTTTTAATTAAAATTAATAATCCAATACCCGCAGATGATAATAATCCTGCTAGTGCCGTGCCAAAAGATACTACATTATTTACTAATAAAGTTGTTATTAATATAGATGCTGAACAGCTAGGTATTAAGCCAATTAAAGCTGCCAATAAAGGCATAAAAAGATTATTTTTATTAAATATATTAGTTAAATACTCTTCTCCAAAATATGCAAAACAGAGGTTTATAATAAAAGTAATTAAAATAATAAAAACAAAAGTTTTTAAAGTATGAGATATACTTGATTTTAATATACCTTTATCATGACAATTACAATGATCATGTTCACAAATATCGTAATTTTTTTTAGTTTCTTTTTTTATAACCTTATCTATAATTATACCAGCAATAATACCAATAATTAACTTTATTATAATTACTTTAACAATTAATTTTAAAGGAGCATTCGTTGCTAACATATAAATAAGCATCTCATCACTTGTAGTTAAATAAATTGCAAATAAAGTACCTAATGTTATTATTCTAGCAATATATAAATTAGTCGCAATAACTGAAAAACCACATTCAGGAATAATACCTAAAAAGCCCCCTATTATAGGTCCATATTTACCAGAGTTTTCTATTTTATTTTTTATTTTATTATTAAGTTTATGTTCTGTATATTCAATAATAAAAAAAGCTAAAAATAGAAATGGTAACATTTTTAAACAATCAAATAATGTATCAATTATTATATCTAACATAAAATTCTCCTTTATTCACCATGTGGGTGTGTATATTTATAATTTTCTTTTAATTTTTCATTACTTATATGTGTATATATTTGTGTTGATGATATATCACTATGACCTAATAACTCTTGAATACTTCTTAAATCTGCTCCATATTTTAGTAAATGAGTCGCAAATGAATGTCTTAAAGTATGAGGAGAAAAATTAGTATTTATTTTTTGTTTTAGGGCAATATTTTTGATAATTTTAAAAACTGCCTGTCTTGATATTTTATCTCCCCTACTATTTAAAAATAAGTAATTAGTAGCTTTTTTTTTGATTAATGCACTGCGGTAATCATTAAGATAAATTTTTATATATTGAGAGGCAATTTCCCCAATAGGAACTATTCTTTCTTTAGAACCCTTACCATAGACTTTAACTATATCATCTTTTAAATCAATATCATTAACGTTTAAATTTATTAATTCTGATACTCTAAGTCCACTACTATACATTAGTTCAAGCATAGCTTTATTTCGGTAATCATATGGTGTAATTAAGTTAAAGTTCAGCAATTTATTTACTTCTTCTTCACTTAAAACTTTTGGCAGTGTTTTAGGCGATTTTGGTATAGTTATAATATCTATTGGATTTTTTTTTATGTTTCCTTCAATAATTAAAAATTTATAAAATGCTTTTAAACAGCTTATATTTCTGGCAACACTTTTTGCTTTAAAATTTTTATTGAGATATATTAAATAATCTTCTATATCTTTATCTTTTATATCATTTAATACTTTTCCTTTGAAATAATTATAATATTTACTTATATCATTTTTATATGAAGTAACAGTATTTAAACTATATTTTTTTTCAAATTTTAAATATTCTAAAAAAGCATTAATTTCTGTTTGAAAATCATTCATAATATATCTCTCCTACTTGATTATTTTATCAAAAAAAGCAAAAAAAATAAAGAACCCTTTATACTTATAAAAAATTATAATTTTTCTTATATTTTTTTGCAAGTAATTGAATTTAAAACTTATATAAGATATAATTGCTAAAGAGGAGGTATGTTTATGCAGCCACTTGCAGATATAGTTAGACCAAAAAAGTTAAATGATATTTTAGGTCAAAAACATCTTGTTGGGGATGGGAAAATAATATCAAATTTAGTTAAAAATAAAAGAATCTTTTCGATAATTTTATATGGTCTTCCTGGTACTGGTAAAACTACTTTAGCATATGCAATTACAGAAGAATTAGGATTTCCTTATGGTTTTTTAAATGCTGTTATTAATAGTAAAAAAGATTTTGATGAAATTATATATAAAGCTAAAGAGTATGATAATTTTATTTTAATTATGGATGAAATTCATAGACTTAATAAAGATAAGCAAGATTTACTACTACCCTATTTAGAAAATGGTACTATCACATTAATTGGTATGACTACATCTAATCCTTATCATTCAATAAATCCTGCAATTAGAAGTAGATGTCAATTATTTGAAGTATATCCTCTTAATATAAATGATATAAAAAAAGGTTTAGATAATGCAATTAAGGTTTTAAAAGATATTAAAATAGATGATAATTCAATTAATTATATTGCTCATTCTGCAAGTGGAGATTTAAGATATGCTTATAACTTGTTAGAAATTGCTTATTATAGTGCAAACGACTATACTATTACAGAAGATTTATTAAAAAAAATTAATAATAAACCAAATATATATATTGATAAAAATGGGGATGGTTATTATGATGTTATTAGTGCATTTCAAAAATCTATTAGAGGAAGTGATGTAAATGCTGCTTTACACTATTTAGCAAGATTACTTATAGCAGAAGATTTAGATATAATTTTTAGAAGATTGTCTGTTATTGCCTATGAAGATATTGGACTTGCTAATCCTTCTATTGGTCCAAGACTCAATGCCGCTATTGCAGCCTCTCAAAGAGTTGGATTACCAGAATGTGTTATACCTTTAGGTGAAATAGTAATAGAAATGAGTTTATCTCCTAAAAGTAATAGTGCTCATGATGCTATTTATGCCGCTATTAATGATATTAAAAAAGGCAATGTTGGTAAAGTTCCAAACCATATAAAAACAAATTCAAAAGATTATAAATATCCTCATAGTTATAAAGGATCATATGTAAAACAACAATATTTACCAGATGAACTTTTAGGAAGAAAATATTATATTCCAAAAACAAATAGTAAATATGAAATAAGACTTAAAGAAATATATGAGAAAATAGAAAAAATAAACCAAAGATAATG
>CAVFIJ010000099.1:0-7306 GCA_963622405.1 Bacteroidaceae bacterium
CTTATTATGAATTATATTAAATAAAAGACCAATTAATGTTATACATGGTAAAATAAAATATAAAAAATACATAATTTTAAGCATACCTCCAGTTACAAAATCATTATAAGTTCCATTTTTAACAAATGTATACATATTTAAAATAAGTAAACTTGTACAAATAATGATAATTAAGTAGTTATTTGTACTTTTTTTTATGGGTATAATATTTTTAATACCTGTTATTATAAAATAAATAGCCATAAGTAATAGGAAAAATAATGCAATAACCCATTCCATTGATAAGATTCCTTCAAGCTTATCAATAAAATTTCCAATTGATACTTTTTTTAATAAATGAAACTCAGGGAATTCAAAAAGCAATGATAAATTTATTCCGTAAATAGATAAAGTGCAAAAAACAACAAGAACTACTGTAAGCATTGATATAATATAAAACCACAAATTCTTCTTAAAACTATAATTAGTAATATCTTTTTTTGATATTGCTAAAAGTAAAAAAAGGGGCAAAACATTATAAGCAATCATTATAATTGCCCCTTTAAAAACATCATTATCGCCACTTAAAATAGGCTTAATATTATTAATAGAAATACCTGTAGATAAACTAATATCTATAAAAACGACCGTAAAAAAAGTAATATAAAATAAAATTAAACTAGTTTTTGAAAAAGAATTTAAGCCATTTATTAAAGCATAAATTAAAGGTATAATGAAAAAAACAGAAATAAAGAAAAGACTAGTTTTATATAAAAACTGAGAACTAATAAAATAAGTTAAATTAGAAAATACTATGACAGCAAATACATAACTTCCAATAATTAAAATAATATTTATTAACTTACCAAATTTACCATAAATAGAAGAGTTAATTTCAAAAATATTTTTATCACTATACTTTCTAAACAGTTCAAAAATAATAAAGGGCAAAATACCAAGTATAAGAGCAATAATGGAACTAAACCATGCATCAACTTTACTAATAAAAATAATGTTTGTAAGGGTAACACCAACAAATGATGCTCTAATAACAAACCACATTAAACTTCCATACTCTAAAGAACTAATTTTCTTCACTTTGCACCTCCTTAATAGTTTTCTCTAAAGAACCACATGATTCTATTACAAGATTTACTTTAACCTCAAAAGATACCTCTTTAAAGCCTTTATCTTCCCAGTTCTTTTTTAATGTTTTCCATTTATTAGGATATTTTTTATAAATTAAATTTCCAATACCTAAAACATCACTTTTATATTTATTTTGTAATGCATCTAAAGTTTTAACTAAATTATTTTTTAAAGACTTATTTAAAGACCTTTCCATTCTTTTAATAACCTTAAGATTTTCTAAATCCTCATCACTATTAATCTCTGATATAAACCCTTTACCATTAACTGTTATAACCACTTTTTTAGTTGATTTAATTTTTATTTTGCTTTTTACATTAGAAGAAGAAAAAGTAATCTCATTTTTATTATGTCTAAAATTATATATAATATCTTTAGCACTACCACTCATTATATTTATGCTTTCACTTTCTTTATCCTTAGCGTATCCAATAAACTTATCCTTTTTGTAAATAGCAGTATCATCTAACATTAAATAGGTTTTAGGACTTGTTGATTCTAAATTCTTAAGAGATGAACCTTTCTTAGCACCACCTTTAATTGTAATAGATGGTACGGTTGCATCATATCCTGTATCTAATATTCTACTTACAAACATACCATAATTAACATCATTGGCGAAACCTTGATCTTTTTTATTAGATTCAATCAATGAAGAAATACCTTGTGATGGAAATGACTCTAAAGGAGTTACAATTTTTAATATATCTTCAGCAGATGCGTCTTTGGCCTGTAAAATATAAAATTGTTTACGAGTCTCAGGGTGTCTTAATATATAATCTGATATTTTTAAAAAACCGTTTTTACCAACATCTTCAGAAAATATAACAATATTTATATGTCCATAATATAACCTTCTAGAACTTTTAGCCTCAATTTTTCTAGAAGCTTCACTTAAATTATCTCCAACAGCAGTATATACCGTTGTCTGTGCTTCTCCCTCTTTACTAGATGTTTGACTCATTTGTGAATTAGCAATCAAATAAGAAAGACTATATTTATCATCTTTCATATCAATACCTACACCTGTTATTACCGCGAGATCATTAAGCTCACTATAATTACCACATCCACATAAAGAAAAACATAAAACTAAAATAATTAATATTTTATTCTTCATTTGCCCCTCCTTGTTTTATAATATTTTTATCATTTATATAAGTGGGTCTTTTAAATATTTTGGTAATAGAAAATTTCAAAATAGAATCTTTTTGATCATCAACATTAAAAGGACTAAAAGGTGCTAAATAACTAGTACCTAAAAACTCTAAAGAAGAAAGTTTAATCAAAAACATAATAACAGTAGAAACAAGACCAATCATTCCCATAAATGTAGAACCTAAAATAAAAATAAACCTCCATGTTCTAATACCATTAACAAAGTCTGTATCTGTAAAAATTAAACTACATATAGAAGTAATTGCAACAACAATAACTGCAATAGGGGACACAATACCAGCATCAACCGCAGCTTGTCCTAGCACAAGAGCACCTACTATACTCATAGATGTTCCCATATTAACAGGCATTCTAACATCACTTTCTCTTAAAATTTCAAATATTGCCATTAAAATAATAATTTCAAGTGAAGTAGGAAAAGGTACGCCTTCACTTTGAACTGCAAGAGAAATAAGTAATTCATCTGGGACAACTGTTTGGTCAAACGTTGTAATTGCAATATATACAGCAGGTGTAAACAATGTAACGATTAAAGCAAAAACTTTTAATATTCTTGTAAATGTAATATTAAAACTCTTTTGAAAACTATCTTCACTAGTATGCATAAAATCAGTAAATACACTTGGCATTATTAAAACAAATGGAGAATTTTCTACCAGCAAAACAATTTTACCATCTAAAAGAGCTTGGCATGTTAGATCGGGCCTTTCAGTACTTATTATTTGGGGAAAAGAGGATGATGCAGAAACAATATAATCTCTTATATTACCACTATCAAGAATGCCATCAATATTAATTTTAGATAGTTTATTTAAAATATAATCAACTTTCTCTTTACTTACAACATCATTTAAATAAGCTAAACTAATCTTTGTCTTTGTCCTTTTACCAAGCTTTATATTAGTAAACCATAAATTACTATCTTTTATTCTTTTTCTAATTAAACCTAAATTTTTAGAATGATTTTCCGTAAAACTATCTTTAGGTCCCCTAACAATAGGTTCAGAAGAAGATTCTGTTACACCTCTATCTAAATTGGCTTTTGTTTCTAAAGCAAGAGCTTTATCATAACCATTTATAACAACAATCGTAAATCCTGCAGATAAATATTCAGAAAAAAAGGTAAAATCACTTATTCTTTTTATTTGAGCATTGAATATATTATTATTAAGTGCATTATATATACTAGTAAAAATACCTTTTTCATCTGCTATATAATTTATAGCTCTAATTATATATTCACTAATATTATTAGTAGATGATGTACTTTCCATAAATAAAATACCAATTTTTGTATTGGATATTTTTATTACTCTTGTATTTAAATCATTACTATTACCATATTGTCTCTTTAGTTTATTTATAATCTTATCTACATTCATACATATTCTCCTTATATTTATTATTGCCAAATTTAAACAAAAATATGCTCTTGATATTTTAAAAAAATTAGTGTATATTATATATGTACTTATTCTTGGATTTAAAGAACTCCATCTTTATTTCGAGGTTTAAGCAGTCAAATAAGAAAGGAGTGAAATAAATGGCTTTAACAAAAGAAAAGAAAGCTGAAATTATTAAAAAGTTTGGTAAAAAAAGTGGAGATACTGGTTCAGCAGAAGTTCAAATTGCTATTCTTACCGAAGAGATAAATGAACTTAATGCACACTTAAAAGAACATCCACATGATTATCATTCTAGAAGAGGACTACTTAAAAAAGTAGGACATAGAAAAAGTTTACAAAAATATCTTATTGATAAAGATATAACAAGTTATAGAAAACTTATCAAAGAACTTGGACTTAGAAAATAATATAATAGTAGGCACTCTTTTTGAGTGTCTTTTGTTTGGAGGAGAAAATGAAAAAAGTATTTGAATTAAATTTTAGAGGAAGAAAATTAATAGTAGAACATGGGGAAATGGCAAAACAAGCTACAGGAGCAGTATTAGTAAGATATGGAGATACCGTTGTTTTATCTACCGCAGTTGTATCAAAAAGTGCTGATTTACTTAGGGACTTTTTCCCACTTATGGTACTTTATCAAGAAAAACTATATTCTGTAGGTAAAATACCTGGAGGATTTATAAAAAGAGAAGGTAGACCAACAGAAAATGCCACACTCGCAGCTAGAATGATAGATAGACCAATGCGACCTTTATTTCCGCATGATTTTAAAAATGAAGTACAAATAGTAAACACAGTTTTATCAGTAGATCCAGATAATTCACCAGAAATGACAGCTTTATTTGCATCTTCACTTGCAACTTCTATTAGTAAAATACCATTTAATGGTCCTATTGCTAGTGTTAAAGTAGGTAGAGTAAATGGAGAGTTTATTATAAACCCAACAACAACAGAAGCAGAAATTAGTGATATAGACTTAACTGTTGCGGGAACTAAAGATGCTATAAATATGGTAGAGTCATCTGCTAAAGAAGTAAGTGAAGATGATATGTTAGACGCTCTTATGTTTGGTCATGAAGCTATAAAAGAACTAATTGCTTTTGAAGAGCAAATAATTAGTGAAATAGGCGAACCTAAAATGGAATATGAAAAATTAGATATACCTAGTAGCCTTGAAGATGAAGTAGCGGCCATCATTGAAAAACCACTTGATAAAGCATTAAGAATTAAAGATAAACTAGAAAAATATAATAAAATAGATGAAATAAAAGAAAATCTATTAACAAAATATAAAGATGAAAATAATAATTTAAGTGATATAGAACTAAAAGAATTACTTACAAAAGTTAGCCTAGTTGCAAGTGATATAGAATATAAATTATTTAGAAAAATAGTTGTAAAAGAAAAAACAAGAGCAGATGGTAGAGGAATGAAAGAAATAAGACCTCTTTCTGCTAGTATAGATATATTACCACGTACACATGGTTCAGCCTTATTTACAAGAGGACAAACTCAAAGTCTTTCTGTAACTACTCTTGGAGCACTAGGAGAACATCAAATATTAGATGGACTAGATTTAGAAAGTGAAAAAAGATTTATGCTTCACTATAATTTCCCTCAGTTTTCTGTAGGTGAAACAGGAAGATATGGAGCCCCAGGAAGAAGAGAAATAGGCCATGGAGCCCTTGGTGAAAAAGCTCTAGCTCAAGTAATTCCATCAGAAGAAGAATTTCCTTATACTATAAGAGTTGTATCAGAAATACTTGAAAGCAATGGATCATCATCTCAAGCAAGTATATGTGCTGGATGTATGAGTTTAATGGCTGCTGGAGTTCCAATTAAAGCTCCTGTTGCGGGTATTGCAATGGGTCTTATAACTGATGGTGATGATTATACTATATTAACTGATATTCAAGGTATGGAAGATCATCTAGGAGATATGGATTTTAAAGTCGCTGGAACAAATAAAGGAATATGTGCTCTTCAGATGGATATTAAAATAACAGGAGTTACAAAAGAAATATTAAAAGAAGCACTATATCAAGCTAAAGAGGCAAGAAAACAAATATTAGAGGTTATAACAAATACCATAAGTGAGCCAAGAAAAGAAGTATCTAAATATGCCCCTAAAATGATGACATTTGCTATTGCCCCAGAGAAAATAAAAGATGTCATTGGTAAAGGTGGAGATGTAATAACAAAAATAATATTAGAGTCAAGTAATGTAAAGACCGTAAATGATGTAAATGCTGTTAAAGTAGATCTTGAAGATGATGGAACAGTTATTATATATCATACAGATAAAGAAATTATAGAAGAAACTGCAAGAAGAATAAAAGAAGTAGCAAGAGATGTAGAAGAAGATAAAATATATACAGGTAAAGTTGTTAAAGTAGAGGACTTTGGTTGTTTTGTAGAACTTTGGCCTGGCTGTGAGGGACTTGTACATGTATCACAATTAGATACAAAAAGAATAGATAAACCTAGTGATATTGTTAAAGTTGGAGATGAAATTTTAGTTAAATCACAAGGATATGATCGTAAAGGAAGATTAAATCTATCAAGAAAAGAAGCCCTTAAATAAGGAGGGATAAGGTGTCAAAGGTTTTAATAGTAGATGATGACAAAGATATCGCAGAATTAATATCTTTAATCTTAAAAAAAGAAGGTATTGATACATATATAAGTGATAATCCTAAAGAAGTTATAAATATCGCACCCTTATATGATTTAATCCTTTTAGATATAATGATGCCATCAATGTCTGGAACAGAATTATGTTTAAAAATTAGAAATAAAGTAAATGGCCCAATTCTCTTTTTATCAGCTAAAAATAATATAACAGATAAAATAGTTGGATACGAAGTAGGGGCAGATGATTATATAACTAAACCATTTGATAATACTGAACTTGTACTTAAAGTAAAATCACATTTAAGAAGCAGCATAAGACCTACAAATAACTTAATAAAAATAAATAATATTATATTAAATAAAGAAAGCTTTGAAGTAACAAAAAATGGACAAAACATAGAACTTTCCACAAGAGAATTTGAACTATTAAGATACCTAATGGAAAATGCTGGTATGGTTCTTTCTAAGGAACAAATATTTGAAAGTGTTTGGGGAAAAGATTATGGAGACATAGGCACAGTCGCAGTTAATATTAAAAACTTAAGAGACAAAATAGGAAGTAAAAACATTATTACTGTTTGGGGTTATGGTTATAAATTTGTAGGAGAGCTCCATGCTTAAAAGTCATGCTCTAAGAAAAAAATTCTTATTTTTAATATTACTCTCAGTACTTATAAATACCATTTCAATGTATGTCTTTTATAGTATGGAAATATTTCCAAGTATTGAAAATATATATAAAAAAGATATCAGCAATGAAATAGAAAAAGAATATAAAACAAAAAAAGAAATGCAAAAAGCACTAAAAAAGGTAGAAAAAAAATATAATATTTCTATAACTACTAATAACCAAAATGAAATACTTATTTTTGCTAAAAACATAAAAGTAAATAATGAAGAATATTTAATTTTTGCCTATAAGAGTCTTAATATAAAAAAAATAATGCTTAATCTTATTA
>CAVFIJ010000100.1:0-3799 GCA_963622405.1 Bacteroidaceae bacterium
AATAGTTTAAATTTTCTAGACTAAATTATTTAAATTGCCAATATTTGTAAAAAAAAGGGCTGTAATGAAATGAAATAATTTCATTACAACCCCTTTATTTATCACGCAATCTAGCATTTAATTTTTTGCACACATCTTTAATAATTTTATCAAATACCTCAATTACTTCTTCTTCTTTAAGTGTTCTATTTTCACTACCAAAAGTTAAAGAATATGCAATAGATTTTTCATCTTTACTTATTTTATCACCAGTATATAAATCAAATACTTTTACACTTTTAAGTAAATTCCCTCCTGATTTTTTAATAACAGATTCAATTTCAAAAGATGTTATATCTTTAGATACTGCGAATGCCATGTCCTTAACAATAAAAGGATATTTACTAGGTTCTTTATATTTAATTGGTTTAACACTTCTCATAAGAGCATTTAAAGAAATTTCTGCTACATAAACATCATCTTTTAAGATTTTAGGATGAACCTTACCAATAATACCAATAGAATCTCCATCAAGTAATATTCTTGCCCCTATTTTTGGATGTAAAGAAGAAATATTTTCTTTAACAAAAGAATATCTATTTTCAAAACCTAGAAACACAAGTAAAGATTCTATAATTCCTTTAACTAAATAAAAATCTGTTTTTATTCTATTAGCACCAAAATTAGAGGTTAAATAATCGCCTTCCATTAATATAGCAATTTTACTTTCTTCATTGTAATTAGCATCATATGTTTTACTTATTTCATAAATATTTATATTTTCTACTTTCCTTTTTTTATTATAATTATAAACATTAATCAAAGAAGGAAGTAAACTAGTCCTAATTACACTCTTGTCTATACTCATAGGATTAGGCAATATTAAATTTTCTTTATGGTCATAATTAAACATAGAAGCTTCTTTTGGTGATACAAGTGTATACGTCCTACATTCATTTAAACACATAGTTCTTAATCTATCAGATATAATCTTTTTATATTTTACATCGCCTTTATATTCTCCTTTTTTAATAGGACATATAGGCAAAGTAGATTTTAAATTATTATAGCCATATAATCTACCTACTTCCTCAGCTATATCATTAACAAAAGGATCAATATCTAGTCTTCTAAAAGGGATAGTTGCTTTAAATAAATCTTTTTCCATAACATAATCAAAGTCTAATCTAGAAAGTTCAGTCTTTACATCTGAATCAGTCATATTAAGCCCTAATAATTCATTAATTTCGCTAGTTTTAAATTCAACTACTTTAGGAGTTTTATCTACTTTATCATATTTAATAGTACCATCAAGTACTTTAGCAGAAGCATATTTTTGAAGTAAATAACATGCTCTATCCATAGCCTTATTTGTATATTCAAAAGATAAACCCTTACCGTATCTAATAGAAGCCTCACTTTTTAAATTAAGTCTAGATGCTGTATAACGAATACTAACACTATCAAATATTGCACTTTCAATAAGAATATTCTTTGTAGAAGATGTAACTTCCGTATTAAGTCCACCCATTACCCCAGCAATACAAACAGCTTTTTTACCATCAGTAATAACTATATCATCACTAGTTAAAGTTCTATCAATAGAATCTAAAGTAGTAATCTTCTCTCCTTCTAAAGCATCACGAACAACAATCTTATCACCTAAAGAATCTTTATCAAAAAAATGTAAAGGCTGACCATATTCAAGCATAACATAATTAGAAATATCAACAACATTATTAATACTTCTCATACCATAATCATTAAGTCTTCTTTTAATAAATTCTGGAGAATCTCCAATTTTAACATCAGTTACCATACGTGCTAAATAATAAGGACATTTATCAGTTTCAACACTTAAACTTAAATGATCAGAAACCCTATCACTTATAGTATTAAAATTACTTTCTGGTAGAGTAACTTTTTTATTCAAAATAGCGGCTATTTCATAGGCAAAACCAATATGATAATAACAATCATTATTACGGTGTTTATGAATATCAAGTTCATATAATGTGGTATCTTTTGAAAGTGCTTTCATAGCATCAGTACCCACTTTTATATCATCTGAAACTATATATATACCTTTATTATAATTATCATCATTTTTTTCTTCTAATCCAATTTCAAATAATGCACAAATCATTCCATTAGACTGAACACCTCTAATTTTACTTTTCTTAATTTCAAGATTTGATGGCAAAATAGCCCCAGGAAGTGCAACTATAACTTTTATACCGGCTTTTACATTAGAAGCACCACAGACAATCTGAAGAACATTATCGCCAACATTAACTTTACATACTTTTAAATGATCAGAATCGGGATGTACATTACACTCTATAATTTCACCAATAACTAAATTATCAATATGGTTACTAATAACTGCTTCTACATTAATACCGGCTTTTTTTATTTTCTCTGCTAAATCATATAAATTTTCATCACTTATATCAATATAATCTTTAACCCATTCTAAACTTATCATATTATTGCTCCTTCCTATCAAATATTTTGCTTTCTCTTAAGTCATTTGAATAAAATACACGCATATCATCTATGCCATACTTAAGCATCGCAAGTCTCTCAGCACCAAAACCAAAAGCAAATCCTTGCCATTTTTTAGGATCATAGCCTCCATTTTTAAGAACATTAGGATGAACCATACCAGCACCAGATACTGTTATCCAGCCACTATTCTTACATACTGGACATCCCTTACCACCACATACATGACAGCTAATATCCATCTCTACAGATGGTTCTGTAAATTGATAATAACTAGGTCTAAATCTAGTTTTAATATCATCACCAAATAAATGTTTAGCAATAATATCAAAAGTACCTTTTAAATCTGATAGACTAACTTTTTTATCAATAAGTAATCCTTCTATTTGTGTAAACTGATGTGAATGAGTAGCATCATCATTATCTCTTCTATATGTTTTGCCAGGGCAAATCATTCTAATAGGTACTTCTCCTTTACCTTCAAGCATGGCCCTTACCTGTACAGGTGAAGTTTGACTTCTAAGTAAAATGTCTTCCCCACACAAGTAGAAAGTATCTTGAGCATCTCTAGCAGGATGTCCCTTAGGAATATTAAGCATTTCAAAATTAAATTTATCCTCTTCTACTTCTGGGCCATCAACAACATCATACCCCATAGACATAAGCAACTGTTCCATATCTAAAACTAGTTTCTCCACAATATTAGGAGAACCTACTTTTATATTAGTTGCAGGAAGTGTTATATCGATGCTTTCACTTTCTAATTTTTTATTTAATTCTTCTTCTAAAATAATATCTCTTTTATTATCTAAAAGTTCATTAGCAATAGTTTTAATTTCATTAAGCTTTTTACCAAATTCTTTTTTTTCATCATTTGATAAATCTTTTATTTTAGCAGATAGTAAACTAATACTACCTTTTTTACCTAAATATTTTACTTTAAGATCATTAATACCCTGAATAGTATTAGCATTTTCTAGTTCTTGTTTTAATTCATTTAATATTTCCTTCATAATTTCCTCCTCAAAATAAATAAAAAACTCTCATCCGTATAAGGACGTGAGTTTACGTGGTACCACCTTAATTTATAGATATAATCTACCTTAATAGCGATAACGAGCTTATCCGTTATTATACAGCTACTGAAGTGAATTCTTATAAGATTACTTACCAGCCTTTCACCTATATGCTAGTTCTCTTTAAAAGTAAGAGCTTATAGTACTATTTTTCAGTCAATGCCTTTAAATATAAACTAATTATAGCACATTATTTACATTTTTTAAAGGAAAAAATTAGTTTATCCTGCGGAGTT
>CAVFIJ010000101.1:0-4389 GCA_963622405.1 Bacteroidaceae bacterium
TATTTAAACTCTCCCTATATTAAAATTACTACTTCAGTTAATATATCATAAAAATATATATTCTAATTAATAGTTAACAATAAATTAATATTATTTAGAATATGAAAAAATCAGACTTTTATAATAATGAAAGGTCTGATTTTTTAATGAAATGTTTAATTTATATATTTATTTAGCGACTTTTTGCTTCTTCTTTTACATCACTTGCATATTCTTTTATGCTGTCCCAAGCACTACTACCTTTTTCATATATAGTAGCTCCTAGTTCAACAGCTTTATCATATAAGTCATATTCATCTATAAAGTCTTTACATTTTTCTTTTATTTCAGCCCACTTTTTACTGATATCTTGTTTATAGTCAGGTTCTACAGTATTTATTATCTCTGTGAATGACATACTTGCAGTAATCATATCAATTTTTTCATTCTCTTCTAGCTTATCAAAATCTTCTCCCATTATAAATTTATAAAGAACGTCAAAGTTTTTGACGGCATTTCGAACTTGTTCTGTCATCTCATCTGTATTTCTTATTTCTTCTGTACTTTCTTTTAATTCTTTTGTTGTTTCTTTAATTATTTCTAAAGCAGCAAAAGCGGCAGTTGTATTTTCGTTTATACTTATAGCATCTTCTGTTTCTTTTTCATCTTGAATTTCCTTTGTTTCTTCTTTAGTTGCACTGCAGCCTACTAAAACAGAACTTAAAAAGATAGAACCTGTAAGTGCTAGAAAAGTTCTTCTACTATACTCCTTATTATCATCTAATTTTTTTAAATATGCATCTAAAATATTTAGATTTGAAATAAATTTTCTTGACATTGTTTTCACCTCGATTTGCATATATTATATCATATTTTATATATCTATACACCGCCTATAATGCCTTTTTTTCTTAAATAAAGTTTCCTTATAAAATCAAATGGAATTACTAAAGAAGATATTAAAATCATAAGTTCAAATTGCCAGATTGTAAGTCCATATGTTCTAAACATATCTCCTCCATAATATATCAGATTTATTTGAACTATGGTTATAAATATTATTACTATTAGGAATATTTTGTTTTTTAGTATATTTGATATGATGTTTAATCTATAAGTTCTTGCATTAAAGCTATTAAAGATACTTATAAATATAAAGAGGCCAAAAAATGCAGTTAACAATGTGTTATTATTTGTGTATACATTATATATTAAAGGACATTTTAAGAAAAATATACATAATAAAGTAGACAAGCTTCCTGTTATAATAATTTCTCCCAGCATATATTTATTTATTATCATTTCATTTTTAGGTTTTGGTTTTTCTTGCATATATTCTATTAAAGCTGGTTCATATGAAAAGGCGATTCCAGCAAGAGTATCCATTACCATATTTATCCACAACATTTGAATTACAGTTACTGGGGTATCAACACCTATAAACGGTCCAATAATTGATATGCTTACAGCACATAGATTAACGGTTAGCTGAAAGATTATAAATTTTCTAATACTTTTAAATATTGTTCTACCATAGAGGATAGCATTTGATATTGAAAGAAGGTTATCATCTAATATTATAATATCACTAGCTTCTTTGGCTACTTCTGTTCCGCTCCCCATAGCAAAGCCGACATCAGCCTTTTTTAAAGCTGGGGCATCATTAACGCCATCTCCAGTCATCCCAACAACATAGCCCATTTCTTCGGATATTTTTACTAGTCTACTTTTATCACTAGGCATGGCTCTTCCTATGATTTTAAGGTTTGGTAATATTTTTTTTAGTTCTATATCATTCAATTTATTTAAATCTTCACTACTTATGATTAAATCTTTATTTGTTTTTATAAGTCCTACTTCAGTACCTATTGCTTTTGCAGTATCAAGATTATCTCCAGTTATCATGATGGTATTTATACCAGCACTTTTTATAAGGTTTAAGCCTTCTATGGCAGATGGCCTTATTTCATCTTTTATGTATACAAGTCCTATTAGAGTTAATCTATCAAATCTATTATATGAATCTGCTTTAGCATAGGCGATAACTCTTATTCCTTGTTTAGTTACTTCTTTTATTTGCTTTTTTAATTTAGTACTGTGGAAAAAACCTCTTTTAATATTCCCATCGTAATAATGACTACATTTTTTTAAGATAACTTCTGGTGCTCCTTTGATTAAATTATATTCTTCACCATTATATTTAATTTGCATGCACATATATTTTCTTTCACTTGAAAAAGGAATTGATTTGATTTTAGTTATATCTATTTTGTCTTTGAAAAATTTTAAAAGGGCTCTATCGGTTATATTTCCTCCTATGATTTTTTCTTCGTTATAATAACTAGCATTATTCCCTATTAATGATATCTTGGTAAGTCTATAAAAATGATTGTTTTTTTTCAGTTCCTCTTCACTTTTATATATTTTCCCGTTTGGATCTACTATTCCTACTACTTCTAATTTCCCTTTGGTTATAGTTCCTGTTTTATCAGTAAATAAAATATTTATGTTCCCTGCAGTTTCTATACCCATTAATTTTCTTACTAATACATTACTCTTTAGCATTCTCTTCATATTTGATGATAAAACTAAAGTAATCATCATTGGTAAGCCTTCTGGGACTGCGACAACAATTATGGTTACGCATAAGGTAAGGGCATGAAGAAAGTAAGCAAACATTAATGGAAAGTTAGTTAAAGTTTTTATTATGAGTTCTCCTGAAAATTTATTATCTATTATAATAACAGAAAAAAGATATGATATGGTTACAAGGGCTGATGCAAGATATCCTAGTTTACTTATTTGTCCAGCAAGATGGGTTAGTCTAATTTTTAAAGGGCTTGTAGGTGTTTTTGATGAGGCTTCTCTAGCAAGAGCACCATAAAGTGTATGTTCTCCTACTTTTTCAACTTTCATATATCCTTCTCCATTATATACAACTGTTGATTTATAAAGCCTGCTTTCTAATTTTTTGTTTATTTCTTTTGTTTCACCATTTATGGCAGATTCATTTACAGATATTTCCCCTTTTATTAATTTTCCATCTGCGGGTATTTGGTCGCCTGTTTGTAAGTATACTATGTCACCTACAACTACTTCTTCTATTTCTATTTCATCTAGTTTATTATTTCTTATGGTTTTTGTTTTAATTTTTGATGCATCTTCCTGCAACCTTTCAAAAGCTTTTTCACTACCATATTCAGATATTGTTGATATAAAAGATGCTAAAAAAATGGATATTACTATACCTATAGTTTCATACCAGTCAAAGTCTTTAAATAAAAACAATGTTTTTACAGCAAGGGCAATTAATAATATTTTTATAATGGGATCTCCTAGGGAAGATATTAACAATTTAAAAAAACTATCATGTTTACTTATAACTATTTGATTATTTCCATACTTTTTTCTTGATTTTATTATTTCTTCTGCATTTAATCCTTTGTTCATATAATGCCTCCTATTTAAAAATATTAGGCTATTTTTTATTTCAGAACGGAATTTATTAAACAAAAAAAGACAAAAGAATATGATTATTTTTCATTATTCAATAGTCCTTCATTTCTTAATAAATTATAAATACATGAATAACTTCTTTTATTATAGAAGTTACAAAATTTTCTAATGCTTACATTACTTCTTTTATATAGATCTATGATGTATTGTTTTTCTTTTTCTCCCATTACATTAGATGGTGTACGATGCTTATTACCATGTTCAAGTTTAACTGTTCCATCTACTACTTCTTGTTTTAATTTTAAAATATATTTAGGATGATATCCTGTAATGAATGCAATTTCATTATACTCTAAATAGGTTTTTTTGTTTAATTTTTTTTTGATTAAGTTAACTGCTTGCTGTCTTTTATCTTTAGTATATTGCATATTCTAACACCTTCTTTCCTACATTATACCACTTCATGGGAAAAAAAGTGTCAAAAAAAGGCGATTTTTTTACTTTTTCGCCTTATTTTTAGCCATTTCGTCAATTTTTTTATTTATTTTTTTACTTTGTGCTTCTTTTTTTATGATTTCTTTGTTTCCTTTTTTTGCGATTTTATTATTATTCTTTTTTTCTTTTCTTATTTTATATATCTCTCTTACTATAATTATTGAAATAAAGAGGACAGATATTAATATAAGTATAATAACATCTTTAGTTAGGAAATTACTGTTTATATTTACAAATGACTCTCTTAATAAATCAACAGAATAGGTCATTGGCATGAATGGGTATATTGCTTTATATAGTGCTGGTTCTGTTTCTATAGGGAATGTTCCACCACAAGATGCAAGCTGAAGAACTAGAAAGACAATTGCTAAAAATTTACCTACATCTCCAAAGATAAATATTAAGAATGTAATTATTGATAGGAATGTAATAGATATTAAGATACAACTAGCATAATAT
>CAVFIJ010000102.1:0-5009 GCA_963622405.1 Bacteroidaceae bacterium
CATTTTCGCTAATTATTAATTCTTATTTTACTATCATTTTCAAAAATTTTTCACATATATTGTATAATAAGTAAGTAGGTGATAGTGATGGAAAAATCAAAAGTATATTTTATAAATGAAGTAACAACGGCTAATTTATTAAAAATATATGATGCTTTAAATATTAATTTAAAGGGAAATGTTGCTGTAAAATTACATTCTGGGGAGGATGGCAACCAAAATTATCTAAAGCCTGAATTTGTAAGACCTTTAATTGAAAAAGTTAAAGGTACTGTAACAGAGTGTAATACGGCTTATAATGGTGCAAGAAATAGTACGGATAAGCATAAAAAACTAATTGAAAAACATGGCTGGACTAAGTATTTTAATGTAGATATTTTAGATAGCGAGGGGCCGGATTTAGTTTTAGACATTCCTTACGGAAAAATTATTAAGAAAGATTTTGTTGGTAAAAATATTAATAATTACGATAGTATGCTTGTTTTGTCTCATTTTAAGGGTCATCCAATGGGAGGATATGGTGGAGCATTAAAGCAATTATCTATTGGTGTTGCTTCTTCTTCTGGGAAGGCTTATATTCATTCAGCTGGTAAAATGTTAGATCAAAATAAGTTATGGGCTAATTTACCTCCGCAGGATATGTTTTTGGAGGCTATGGCAGATGCTGCTTCAGCAATTCACAATAGATTTAAAGGCAATATTATATATATAAATATAATGTGTAATATGTCTGTTGACTGTGATTGTTGTGCAGTTGCAGAAGACCCTTGTATGAAAGATATTGGTATTTTAGCAAGTACTGATCCTATTGCAATTGATCAAGCCTGTATAGATTTGGTTTATAATTCTACTGATGAGGGAAAGCATCATTTAATTGAGAGAATAGAATCAAGAAACGGTATTCATACTATTGAAGCTGCGAGTGAAATTGGATTTGGTAACAGAGAATATGAACTTATTAGAATAAACTAAATTATTACTTGCTTTGTATATTGGATATATTTTTATGCATAACCTTCCTTTGGTATCATAAAATATAAAAAAAGCACTTTAAAAACAAATCAAAGTATGTTATAATACTTTTGACTTCAAGAAAAGACAAAAGAGTGGGATATCCCACTCTTTAATATAGTAGGAGGCATGTATGGTTGAAGAGAAAGTAAAAAAATTATTAGAAGGTCCAATTAATGATGCTGGTTTTATTTTAGATGATGTAACATATGAAAAAGAAAATGGCACATATACACTTACAGTTGTTATTGATAAAGATGGTTATATTAATATTAATGATTGCTTAATAGTAAATAAAATAATCAACCCAATATTAGATAGGGAAGATATAATTGAAGAAAGTTATGTTTTAGATGTATGTTCAAAAGAGAAAGGATGTGAATAAAATGGATGGAGATAAATTTTTAAAGGCTGCGAAAAACTTATCAAACGAAAAAGGTATAAATTTAGATACAATATTTGAAGCAATGGAACTTGCTCTTACTTCTGCTTATAAAAAGAATTATCATTCTTTATCAAATGTAAGAGTAGATATTAATAGAATAACTGGTGATATAAAAATATTTTCATATAAAACAGTTGTCTTTTCTGAAGAGTGGGAAAAAGAAGAGGGTAAATTAGAAACTGAAATTATTACAGATGAAGATGGAAATGAAGAAGAGGTAGAAAAAGAGTTTTACTTTGATGATAGAATTCATATTACTTTAGAAGAAGCCCGTAAAATAGTTCCAGATATTAATATAGGAGAGAGAATTGAAAAAGAGGTAACTCCTAAGGATTTTGGTCGTGTTGCGGCCGCAACAGCTAAACAAGTTGTAGTTCAAAAGATAAGAGAGGCTGAAAGACAATTAATTAAAGATGAATATGATGATAAACAAGATGAAATGGTTGTTGGAACTGCTGAACTTGAAGATGAAAGAAATTATTATATAAATTTAGGTAGAGCTCAAGGAATTTTACCTAAAACGGAAATTATTCCTGGGGAAAAAATTAAAATGAGTTCTAGTATAAAGGTATATATTACAAAAGTTGATAATAATTCTAAAGGTTCTTTGATATTATTATCACGTAGACATTATGGTTTTGTTAAAAGGTTATTTGAACTTGAAATACCAGAAATTAATGAGGGGATTATTCTTATTTATAGTGTTGCAAGAGATGCTGGTAGTAGAACTAAGGTAGCTGTGTATTCTGAGAATTCTAATGTTGATCCAGTTGGTGCTTGTATTGGAGAACACGGAAGTAGAATAAGTAGAATTATTAATGAATTAAATGGTGAAAAAATAGATATTGTTCCATATAATAAAGATGAAGCTAGGTTTATTGAAAATGCTTTAAGTCCTGCGAAAAATATACATGTTTTTATAACAGATGAGAAGAAAAAGGAAGCGTTAGTGGTTGTTGATAAAGATAATCTTTCTCTTGCTATTGGTAAAAAAGGTCAAAATGTTCGTCTTGCCTCTAAACTTACACACTACAAATTAGATATTAAGACTATAGATGAAGCTAAAGAACTTGGTATTAATATAATAGAGGGATAATATGAAGACAAGAAAGATACCAATGCGTATGTGTGTTGTTACAAGAGAAAAATATCCTAAGAAGGAACTTATAAGAATAGTAAGAACTGCTGATGGAATAAAGATTGATGAAACTGGCAAATTAAATGGAAGAGGTGCATATTTGAAAAAAGACCTTGATGTTTTTGAAAAAGCAAAAAAATCTAAGATTTTAGATAGAGTGTTAGAACAAAAGGTACCTGATGAAGTATTTGATGAATTAAAAACAATTATATAATGGAGGTGCATAATATGATGAGTGTATTAGAATATGCTGAAGATGTAAATAGAACTGTGGAGTATATACTTTTTAAATGTAATGAATTAAATATAAATGTTAAAACAGAAGAAGATATGCTTGATGAAGAAGCAATTGTTATATTAGATAACAATCTTGAAACTGATGAAGAAATTGAAGAGGCATATGAAGAAAAAATAATTAAGCCTAAAAATCAAGCTAAAGCAAAAAAGGTTAAAAAAGAGGTGCAAAATAAGGAAGATAATTTTGCAAAAGAGAAAAAAGAGATGTATAAAAATAAAGAAAAATTACAGAGTAATAAAAAGGTTATTACTGATGACAATGTAGTTCTTTATAAAGAAAATATGACAATAGGTATGCTTGCAGATGAATTAAAGGTTCCTGTGGCAGAAGTTATAAAAAAATTATTTGCTTTAGGTTTAATGGTTAATATCAATAGTGCTATTTCATTTGAAAATGCTGAAATAATTGTAGTAGATTATGATAAAACATTAAAGAATGAAGAGAGTACGGATTTAACTGATTTTGAAAATTATGAAATAATAGATGATGAAAAAGATTTAGAAAGTCGTGCTCCTGTTGTAACTATTATGGGTCATGTAGATCATGGTAAAACTACATTATTAGATGCTATTAGAAAGACTAATGTTGCTTTAAAAGAAGCAGGAGGAATTACACAGGCTATATCTGCTTATCAGGTTACTTGTGATGGAAAACCTATTACTTTTATTGATACTCCAGGTCACGCTGCGTTTACGGAAATGCGTGCACGTGGTGCTAGTATAACAGATATAGTTATAATTATAGTTGCGGCTGATGATGGGGTAATGCCTCAAACTAAGGAAGCTATAGATCACGCTAAGGCTGCTGGTGTACCTATTATTGTTGCGATAAATAAAATTGATAAACCTGATGCTAATATTGAAAAGGTTATGACAGAACTTTCTGAGTATGGTCTTATGCCTGAAGCTTGGGGTGGTGATACATTATTTAATAATATTTCTGCTGCTACTGGCGAGGGTATTAAAGAATTATTAGAAAATATTCTGCTAATTGCTGAAATGGAAGAGTATAAGGCTAATCCAAATAGATATGCTATAGGATCTGTAGTTGAATCTAGACTTGACAAGCATGTTGGACCTATTGTTACGGTTTTAATACAAAATGGTACATTAAGACTTGGTGATCCTATTGTGGTAGGTACTGCATATGGTAAGATTAGGATTATGAAAAATGATAAGGGTGAAGAGATTACTTCAGCTATTCCTGCTATGCCTGTTGAAATAACTGGTTTGAATGAAGTTCCATCTGCTGGAGATAGGTTTATGGCTTTTGAGACAGAAAAAGAAGCTAGAAAAATAGCAGAGGAAAGAAAGAATAAAGAAAGACAAAAAAATAATCATAAAAATGCAGCTTTATCACTTGATGCTTTGTTTTCTAAAATAGGCAGTGGTTTGAAAGAAATTAATATTATAGTAAAAGCTGATGTTAATGGTAGTGCCGAGGCAGTTAAAAATTCTCTTCAGAAGATTGAGGTAGAAGGTGTTAAGGTAAAAGTTATTAGAAGTAGTGTTGGTGGTATAACTGAAAGTGATATTGTACTTGCGGATGCATCTGATGCTATTATTATAGGTTTTAATGTTAGACCAACAAAGGCTATTAAAGATAAAGCAGAGGAACAAGGTGTTGATATTAGACTTTATAATATTATTTATAAAGTGGTTGAGGAAATGGAAGCGGCTATGAAAGGTATGCTTGATCCTGAATATGAAGAAAAGATTTTGGGTTCTGCTGAGATTAAACAGTTATTTAAGTTTTCTAAAATTGGGAATATAGCAGGATCATTAGTTGTAGATGGAATTATAAAAAGGTCATCAAAGGCTAGGATAATAAGAGATGGTATAGTTGTATATGATGGAAATATTGGTTCATTACAAAGAGAAAAAGATGCAGTAAAAGAGGTTAAAAAAGGTTTTGAATGTGGTATAACTATTGAAAACTTTAGTGATATAAAACAAGGCGATATTATTGAGTGCTATGAAATGGTAGAAAAGGAAAGAAAGTAAAATAACGATTTATTTAAAAGAAGAAAAGGTTATGGTACAAAGATTTGTGATTTATTAATTAAAGAGGCAAGAAAGTATAACTTAAATGAAATTTTTATTACTTGTAATGAAAAT